>NZ_RZSU01000260.1:0-462 GCF_003997585.1 Mesorhizobium sp. M5C.F.Cr.IN.023.01.1.1
GTTCAAGAAGGTGGGCGACGCGATCGCCACCGACGAGCCGCTGGTCGAGCTCGAAACCGACAAGGTAACGGTGGAAGTGCCGGCCGCGGCCGCAGGAACGCTCAGCGAAATCGCCGTCAAGGAAGGCGAGACGGTCGAAGTCGGCGCTTTGCTCGGCATGATTTCGGCGGGCGACGGGGCAAAAGCAGCACCCGCGAAGGCGTCAACTCCTGAAACGAAGCAGGACGCGGTATCGCAGGCCTCGGCGCCGACCGCCGCATCCACAGTCGAGCAAGCCGCGGCCGAGACCGCCAAGATCGCCGGCGATGCCGGGCCGATCGAGGCGCGCGCGATGCCGCCGGCGCCGGCGGCGGCGAAGCTGCTGGCCGAGAGCAATCTCGCGGTCGACCAGGTCTCAGGTTCCGGCAAGCGCGGCCAGGTGCTGAAGGGCGACGTGCTCGACGCGATCGCCAGGGGCGCGCC
>NZ_RZSU01000261.1:0-448 GCF_003997585.1 Mesorhizobium sp. M5C.F.Cr.IN.023.01.1.1
GCCGATGCGCTCGACGATCGCCCGGAATGCGGCGCCCGCCTCGATCGGCTGGAGCTGTTCGGCGTCGCCGACTAGCACCAGCTTGGCGCCGGCATGAACCGTGGCTTCGACGAACAGCGCCATCTGTTTCGAGGCGACCATGCCGGCCTCGTCGAGGACGAAAACGGTTTTTTCGTCGAGCGCGTCCCTGCCCTCTTTCCAGCGCAGCTCCCATGAGGCCAGCGTGCGGCTTGGAATACCTGCTTCCTTCTCCAGACCCTCGGCCGCCTTGCCGGCGAGTGCTGCGCCGACCACGCGGTAGCCGGCGAGCTCCCAGGCCTCGCGCGCGGCCTTCATCATGGTGGTCTTGCCGGCGCCGGCGCGGCCGACCACCGCGGCAATCGCGCCAGGCTTCGCGACATGCTCGATCGCCGCTCTCTGCTCGGCCGACAGCCGCTCATGGCGGGGG
>NZ_RZSU01000262.1:0-339 GCF_003997585.1 Mesorhizobium sp. M5C.F.Cr.IN.023.01.1.1
CCCAGCAGGGTGCGCGGGTCACGCTCTATTATAACGGCGTCGACATCAGCCGGACGCGCGGCGCCTATCAGGATCTGTACGATATCGAGCGGATCGAGGTGGTGAAGGGGCCGCAGGCGACGCTGTTCGGCACCGCCGCCGCCATCGGCGCGATCAACATCATCTCCGCCAAACCACGCGCCGGGACCGAGGGCGGCATCCTGGTCTCCTATGGCAATTTCGACCGGAGCCAGGTGTCGGGCTATCTGAACGCGGGCAACGACACGCTCGCCGGGCGGATCGCCTTCGCCTACAAATATCGCGACGGCTATGTCCGCAACATCGCGGGCGATCCCAAGG
>NZ_RZSU01000263.1:0-394 GCF_003997585.1 Mesorhizobium sp. M5C.F.Cr.IN.023.01.1.1
GTTGCAGGATGCTTGGCCGTCATGAGCAGTGCCGGGTCAGCAGGCGTCACCGCGCAACAACCCGTGATTGCCGGCTATGGCAGGATCACGCCGGTAGAAGGCGCGGTTGAGCGGCCGGACCACTCGCTGCGATATCGTGTGCTGTTCAGTGTGACGAAGGCGGCGTCATCTCCCGACAAGGTCAATCCCTCGCTGGAGAAGGTCGCACGCTTCCTGAACCTGCTCGGGGCGGACGGCGTGCGGCCGGCACAGGGAGATGTGATCGTGATCGTCCACGGGCCGGCGACACCGATTATTGCCGATGATGAGGCATATGCGACGAAAACCGGTGCCACGACGAACCCCAATCTTGCCTTGATAGCGGCGCTAAGGCGGGCAGGCGTGTCCGTTCGAG
>NZ_RZSU01000264.1:0-382 GCF_003997585.1 Mesorhizobium sp. M5C.F.Cr.IN.023.01.1.1
GAGGGAATGCTATGCGTGCAATCGCGTTTTTCGCTACCGTGTCCGTTGCGATCTTAGTCACGAGCCAATCTCAGGCACAGGATGCCGCCGCGGGTGAGAAGGTCTTCGCCAAATGCAAGGCCTGCCACGTCGTCGACGAGGACAAGAACAAGATCGGTCCGTCGTTGAGCGGCGTTATCGGCCGGACGGCCGGCACGCATCCGGGGTTCAAATACTCCAAACCCATGACCGAGGCGGGTAAATCCGGCGTCAAATGGGATGACGCCACGCTGACGGCCTACCTTCGCGACCCGAAGGCTATGATCAAAGGTACGAAGATGGCGTTTCCCGGCCTCAAGAAGGATGAGGACCTCGCCAACGTCATCGCCTATCTGAAACAATT
>NZ_RZSU01000265.1:0-379 GCF_003997585.1 Mesorhizobium sp. M5C.F.Cr.IN.023.01.1.1
GTTGTCCTCATCGGTTCTTTTCTCCTTTTCTCTTTCTTTTTTTCCCTTTCTTTCTCCTCCCTCCTTCTCTTTCTTCTCCTCTCTCCTTCTCCTTTTCTCTCTCCTCCTTCTCTCTCTCCTCCCCCTCTCGCCCCTCCCTTCCCTCCCCTTTCTCCTCTCCTCCCCTTTCTTTCTTTCCTCTCCCTTTCTCCTCCCTCCCTCTTTCTTCTTTTTTCTTTCCTCCTCTCTCTCTCTCCCCCTTTCTTCCTCTCCTTTTCCTCCTCTCCTCTTCTCCCTCTCCTTTCCTCCCCCTCTTTTTCCTCTTTCCTCCTCTCCTCCTCTTTCTTTTTTCCCCGACTACTTCTGCCTGTGCCTTTTCGACGGTTTCCTTCTCCTATCC
>NZ_RZSU01000266.1:0-352 GCF_003997585.1 Mesorhizobium sp. M5C.F.Cr.IN.023.01.1.1
GGCGGCATCAGTCCAGACCGCGGCGTCATCGGGACCACGTCCCGGGTCGGGGACCTCGCAGGTCTGCGCTCAGGCAGACATCAACACGGAGATTAGCTCATGCATGGATCGGCTCTGGCGCTCCTTCGGTAACGGGGCCGTCCTCGTCAAGGCAAATTTGATGCAAGAAGGGATCGCCCATCCGGGTGTGCGGAGAGCGTGATTGCATTTTGGTTGTGCTATATCGCCTGCTTTCCTGCCGTATGAGGTTCTGCCCGGGTTCATGCTTCGGTCCGTGGTCGGCGCGGCGGCCGCCAACATGATGCTTGTCCAATATGGTTCCGATGCGCCCATCTCATTGGCGTGCTCGCCC
>NZ_RZSU01000267.1:0-321 GCF_003997585.1 Mesorhizobium sp. M5C.F.Cr.IN.023.01.1.1
AAGCGGCGGCGAGCGAGCCTCAATTCTTCGGCCGCGGCGGCTCCAGGATCAGCCATTTGATGATGCCCATGGCCGGCAGCACCCAGAGCATGCCGCTGAGCAGGAAGAACAGGAAATGCGCCCACGGTCCCGATTCCGCCAGTTGGTCAACCGCCACGATCGATGCGACCTATCCCTGTGGCTATGCCAGCGCGGTTGGCGACCGCGAAGTCGGCTTTGTCCGCGACGCCGGCTACGCCTCGGCGGTGACGACACGCCACGGCGTGCTGCGCGCCGAACATGCCGGCTTCCTGCAAGCGCTGCCGCGCATTTCGGTCAACG
>NZ_RZSU01000268.1:0-273 GCF_003997585.1 Mesorhizobium sp. M5C.F.Cr.IN.023.01.1.1
TTGTCACCAGGCGCGGCCAGTTTACCGTGTCACTGGCCAATACCGAAGACGAATTCTCGGAGCTGGAGAACGCTTTTGGCATCTTCTTGGACCGGTATGGAGATCTGGCCGATGACTTCGACTGACGATTCGCACGCCAATATCGAAGCGGCTACCAGCCGGTCAAGGCGAGGACATTGCTGTGAATGCGCGAACAATTATGCCTTTTGGTCATGTCTCGTTGATGGCGGCAAACCCGCGCCGCCGGCGGTGCGCCTACGAATGAACGATCTG
>NZ_RZSU01000026.1:0-76466 GCF_003997585.1 Mesorhizobium sp. M5C.F.Cr.IN.023.01.1.1
CCCCCTCTCCTCTCCGTGCGCGATCTCAGCGTCGCCTTCGCGCAGGAAGGCCGCCAGTCGATGGCCGTCGACCACATCTCCTTCGACATCGCCAAGGGCGAGACGGTGGCGTTGGTCGGCGAATCCGGCTCCGGCAAGTCGGTCTCGGCGCTGTCGGTGCTGAAGCTGCTGCCTTATCCGGCTGCCAGCCATCCATCGGGAAAGATCCTGTTCCAGGGCGCCGACCTGCTCGCCACCGACGAGAAGGCATTGCGCCGCGTGCGCGGCAACAAGATCACCATGATCTTCCAGGAGCCGATGACCTCGCTCAATCCGCTGCACACGATCGAGCAGCAGATCATCGAGGTGCTGGCGCTGCACCAGGGCCTGGGCGACCGCCAAGCCAAGGCGCGCACCCTGGAGCTGCTCAACGAGGTCGGTATCCGCGAGCCGGAGAAGCGGCTCGACGCCTATCCGCACCAGCTTTCCGGGGGCCAGCGCCAGCGCGTCATGATCGCCATGGCACTGGCCAACGAACCGGAACTGCTGATCGCCGACGAACCGACGACGGCACTCGACGTCACCGTGCAAGCGCAGATCCTCGAACTGCTTGCGGAGCTGAAGAGCCGCAAGGGCATGTCGATGCTGTTCATCACCCACGATCTCGGCATCGTCAGAAAGGTCGCCGACCGGGTCTGTGTGATGACCAAGGGCAAGATCGTCGAGACCGGACCGACGAAAGATATCTTCGCCAACCCGCAACACACCTATACGCGGCATCTGCTGGCCGCCGAACCGAAGGGCAAACCGCCCGCCGCCAACGCTGCCGCCAAGCCTGTCATGACGGGCCAGGACATAAAAGTCTGGTTTCCGATCAAGAAGGGCTTTTTCCGCCGCACCGTCGACAATGTGAAGGCGGTCGACGGCATCGACGTCACCGTGCGCGCCGGCCAGACGCTCGGCGTCGTTGGTGAATCCGGCTCTGGCAAGACGACGCTCGGCCTGGCGCTGGCCAGGATGATCTCGTCGACCGGGACCATTAAGTTCAACGGGCGCGATATCGACGAACTGTCATTCAACGCCATGCGGCCGCTGCGGCGCGAGCTGCAGATCGTCTTCCAGGATCCGTTCGGGTCGTTGAGCCCGCGCATGTCGGTCTCCGAGATCATCGAGGAAGGGCTGAAGATCCACGAGCCGAAGCTGTCGCACGATGAGCGCGACAAGCGCATCGTCGATGTGCTCGCGGAAGTCGGGCTCGATCCCGACACGCGCAATCGCTATCCGCACGAGTTTTCCGGCGGCCAGCGCCAGCGCATCGCCATCGCCCGCGCCATGGTGCTCAACCCACGATTCGTCATGCTGGACGAGCCGACCTCGGCGCTCGACATGAGCGTGCAGGCGCAGGTGGTCGATCTTCTGCGCAGCCTGCAGGCGAAGCACGACCTCGCCTATCTGTTCATCAGCCACGACCTGAAGGTCATCCGCGCGCTTGCCAACGACGTCATCGTCATGCGCAATGGCAGGATCGTCGAAGCCGGCCCATCCGAACAGATTTTCGAACGACCGCAGACCGACTATACCAAGGCGCTGATCTCGGCCGCATTCAGGATCGAAACGGCGCCGGTCGGCATCGTCAGCGAGTAGCCTGTACCGCATAAGGAAATAGAATCCGCAATGGAAAAAGGCCGTATCCTGCTTGCCCTCACCGGTATCCATCCAGGCCGTTGGCGCGAACTCCTGTCGGCGGAACGCGAAGTGGTGCTCGAGCCGGACGGCGCCAGCGATCCCTCGATCACCTATGCGGTGGTGTGGAAGCAGCGGCCCAACCTTCTGTCGTCCCTGCCCAATCTGCGCGCTGTCTTTTCGATCGGCGCCGGCGTCGACCACATCTTCGCCGATCCCACTTTGCCCGACGTGCCGATCGTCAAGGTCGTGGCCGACAACCTGACCCAGTACATGACCGAATACGTCGTGTGGCGGGTGCTCGATCACCATCGCCAGGGCATGCTCTACCGGTCGCAGCAGCAAAAGAAGATCTGGCACGAGCCACCGCAGCGACCGGCCGGCGACATCTCCGTCGGCATCATGGGGCTCGGCACGCTTGGCCGCGCGGCGGCGTCGGTGCTTTTGTCGCTCGGCTTTGCGGTCAATGGCTGGTCGCGCATTGAGCGGTCGATGAACGGCGTTTCGACCTATGCGGGCGAGGCCGGATTGATCCCCTTCCTCAACGCCACCGACATTCTGGTGGTGCTGTTGCCGCTTACGCCACAGACGCAAGGCATCATCAACTACGGCGTGCTGAAGGAGCTGAGGAAACGCAACGGCCTCGGCGGTTCGGTGCTGATCAATGCCGGGCGCGGCAAGTTGCAGAAGGACGCCGACATTCTGCGTGCGCTGGAGGACGGCACACTCAAGGAAGCGAGCCTCGACGTGTTCGAGGTCGAGCCGCTGCCGAAGACCAGCCGGCTGTGGAACCACCCGAAAGTGTTCGTGACGCCGCATGCGGCGGCGACCTCCGACCCAGTGCATCTGGTGCCGATCATGCTGCGCCAGATGGCCGCCTTCGAGAGCGGCGGGCAGCTCGAGAACGTGGTGGATCGCGACGCGGGGTATTAGCTCTGGTTCCACTGCACAGAGGATTTGACCTTTGACTGAGCCTAAAAGAGACTGCGGATAATCGCTGCCGACTTGCCTGCAGCCGCCGATCCAACGCTGGCGATTAGCAAGAGGCTACCACGCCTTCGTCATCCTAGGGCGGAGCAAGGAGCGAAGCGACGCGGCGCAGACCCTGGGATCCATTCCGTTACCTAAGCCGAAGAATGCAGCGGACCAGAACCGAACGCTACCACCTCGTTCCGCGAAAAAGCTCAACCATTCTGGGATTGGTCGTCTCGATCAGCTCGATCTTCCATTGGCGCGGCCAGCGCTTCAGCGACTTCTCGCGCTGGATGGCGTCACGAATGTCGAAATGTTCTTCGTACCAGACCAGACGCTGCACGCCGCGAGCCTTGGCCGGATTTGTGCTCCGGCAGGCGGCGGCCGAGGTCGTTGGTGACACCGATGTAGATCGTGCCGCGCTTCTGGCTCGCGGTCATATAGGTGGTGGAAGGGTAGCTGGCACCGTTGCGGATGCACGTGTTGTTCTGAGCGGTTGCATTCTTCGGCTGAGGTAACGGCATGGATCCCAGGGTCTGCGCCGCGTCGCTTCGCTCCTTGCTCCGCCCTAGGATGACGAAGTGGAGGGATGGTTCGGCCAATCTCGAAGGTTTGCGATTTGCCACTGAGATTTGCCGCTGAAAGGGACTGTGGACGTTTGCTGCCGATCGGCCTCCAACCTGGCAAAATCCACTGCACAGAGGTATTAACCCGGCAGGCCAAGCTTGGTCTGCTTGGCCGGCTTGCCACATTCGCGGCGGGCGATCGACCGGTTCATGGCATCGATCCGGCCGCTTGCCTGTTCGACCTCTCGCTGTGCCTTGGAACGGGTGTCCGGCGTGAACGGGCCGAGGCCCACCCCGGGATCGGAGAAGGACGGCTTGGCATCCTGTGGAAGGCGGTATTGCTGTGCCAGCCGGTTGCGTTGCGCCAGCAATTGATTGCAGGGCACGCTGTCATATTGCAGCGAGGACTGGACATTCGCGTCCTGTCGCTCGGCAATCGAGGTGCCGACGCAACCGGCTATTGCCAGGCAAGATGCCAAGACCACCAAGTTCCAGCGCATGCAACGTCCTCCGTGTCGGTGTCCAGCCCTTTCGGGCATGCGAATCGGACTTTTTTCGCAGCCGCCACCACGTGTGGCGCAGGTAAACGAAAATGGTCGCCGACGAGGCCCGATGCGGTTTCATGATGGAGGTCCCGCCGGCAGTTGCCTGTAAGCCGAGTCAGCAGTCACTTGCAACAGGCTTCCCGCGCCGGAATTAGCAACTATCTTGGAGCCATGCGCGCCAGTGACCTGCTTCATCCCCGGCCCGAGGGTCTCTATTGCCCACCCGGCGATTTCTTCATCGACCCGGTGCGGCCGGTCAACCGGGCGCTGATCACGCACGGCCATTCCGACCATGCCCGTTCCGGCCACCGCTCGGTGCTGGCCACACAACAGACGCTTGACATCATGGGCCTGCGCTACGGCGAGGGCTTTGCCGGGACGATGCAAGCGGCAGCACTTGGCGAGGCGATTGCGCTGAACGGCGTCACGGTAACCTTCCATCCGGCCGGCCATGTGCTGGGCTCGGCGCAGATCGAGGTCGTGCATCAGGGCTCATGCATCGTCGCTTCGGGCGACTACAAGCGCCATAGGGACGCGACTTGCGAGCCGTTCGAGCCGGTCAAGTGCGACGTGTTCATCACCGAGGCGACTTTCGGCCTGCCGGTGTTCCGTCACCCGCCCGATACCGAAGAAATCGCCCGCCTGCTGAAATCGACGGCGCAGTTTCCCGAACGCGCGCATCTGGTCGGCGCCTATGCGCTTGGCAAGGCGCAGCGCGTCATGCGGTTGCTGCGGGACGCCGGCTACGACAAGCCAATCTACATCCACGGCGCGCTGGCCAAGCTCAGCGACTACTATCAGAGCCAGGGCATCGACCTCGGGACGCTGGAGCCGGCGACCGTCGAAAGCGGTGGTAAGGACGACTTCACCGGGGCCATCGTCGTTGGCCCGCCCTCGGCCTTCGCCGACCGCTGGGCGCGACGCTTTCCCGATCCGATCTCGTGCTTTGCGTCCGGCTGGATGCGCATCCGCCAGCGCGCCAAGCAGGGCGGCGTCGAACTGCCGCTGATCATTTCCGACCACGCCGACTGGGACGAGCTGACCGCCACGATCAGGGAGACCGGCGCCGGAGAAATCTGGGTGACGCATGGCCGCGAGGAGGCCCTGGTGCGCTGGTGCGAGCTCGAAGGCATCGCCGCCAGACCGCTGCATCTCGTCGGCTACGAGGACGAGGGCGATTGAGCTGATGGAAGATAGTTCGGAAATCGCTCATGCGGCGCTCCACGCCAGGCCAGAGGGGGGTCGCGTGGAGCGCAAACCCATCTTATCGGCGCGGTTCTCCTCATGAACCGCTTCGCCGAACTCCTCGATCGCCTCGTCCTGACTCCGTCGCGCAACGGCAAGCTGACGCTGCTGAGCGATTATTTCCGCAGCGTCGAGGATCCGGATCGCGGCCTGGCGCTGGCTGCCATCACCGGCGACCTGACCATCGCGGCGGTCAAGCCGGCTATGCTTCGCATGCTGGTCATGGAGCGCATGGATCCGGTGCTGTTCGGCTATTCCTACGATTATGTCGGCGACCTGGCCGAGACCGTGTCGCTGGTCTGGCCGCAATGGCCCGCAGATATCGCCAACCATGAGCCGACGCTCGCCGAGGTCGTCGCAAAGCTGCAGGCGGCGAGCCGTTCCGACGGGCCGAAGGTGCTGGCCAGACTGCTCGACAGCGCCAGCATCTCGGCGCGTTTCGCCATCATCAAGCTGGTCACCGGCGGCCTGCGCATCGGTGTCTCGGCGCGATTGGCCAAGCAGGCGCTGGCCGATCTCGGCAAGGTCGACATCGCCGAAATTGAAGAACTCTGGCATGGGCTGACGCCGCCCTATGCCGAGCTGTTCGCCTGGCTGGAAGGCAAGGCAGAAAAACCCAGAAAGACGGCAATGGCGCTGTTCCGGCCGGTGATGCTGTCGAACCCGATCGGTGACGGCGATCTCGAAAAGCTCGACCCGGCCGACTACGCCGCCGAATGGAAATGGGACGGTATCCGCGTCCAGGCCGTATCGGAAGGCGGCATTCGCCGGCTCTATTCGCGCACAGGCGACGACGTTTCCGGGGCCTTTCCGGACCTCGCAGAGGCGATGGATTTTTCCGCCACCCTCGACGGCGAACTTCTGGTCGGCGATCCCCTGCAGGCGACCGGTACGTTCTCGGACCTGCAGCAGCGACTGAACCGCAAGGGCGTGACACCGAAGATCCAGCAGCAATACCCAGCCTTCATGCGCTGCTACGACGTGCTTCAGATCGGCGACGAGGACTTGCGCGCGCGCTCTTTCCGCGAGCGGCGCGGCCGCCTCGAAGCCTTCGTGCAGACGCTCGATCCGAGCCGCTTCGATCTTTCGCCGCTGGTCGAATTCACCGACTGGCAGGCGTTGGAGGAATTGCGCCGCAAGCCGCTGCATCCGGTCATCGAAGGCGTAATGCTGAAGCGCTGGGATTCGCCCTATCTCACCGGCCGGCCCAAAGGTCCATGGTTCAAATGGAAGCGCGATCCGCACACGGTCGACGCCGTGCTGATGTATGCCCAGCGCGGCCACGGCAAGCGTTCGAGTTTCTATTCCGATTACACGTTCGGCGTCTGGTCCGGCCCGGAAGGATCGGAGGAACTGGTGCCGGTGGGGAAAGCCTATTTCGGCTTCACCGACGAGGAACTGAGGCAGATCGACAAATATGTCCGCGACAACACGATCGAGCGTTTCGGCCCGGTCCGCTCGGTGCGGGCCGACCGCAGACAAGGCCTCGTGCTGGAGGTGGCGTTCGAAGGGCTCAACCGCTCGACACGGCACAAATCCGGCGTCGCCATGCGCTTTCCCCGCATTTCACGGCTGCGCTGGGACAAGCCGGCGGCCGAAGCCGACCGCATCGAGACGCTGCAGGCGCTGCTTGACAGTTAGATTTTTGTTTTAAGCATCGGATTTTCCCAAAACCGGTTTCCACCCCGGGTCAAGCCCGTGGGCATGCTTTTGGGTCCGATGCTCTACGGAACAATCGAGACGCGGATCTCGTAGATGTCGACCGACTTGCCCTGCTTGTCGAAGTCGGAATTGATGGCGATGGTGCCGGCAGCGCCCGGACGCTTGTCGGGAAACCGCACGTCGAAGAGATATTCGTTGCGCTCGTGGCCGACCGCGTAGCGCTTGCGGCCGCAGTCGCCGAGTTCGCCGAAATTGCAGTCGACGGAGATCTGCGTCTCCTTGCCCTCCTCGGAGCGGGCGATGATGTCGAACGTTGCGTGCTTGCCGGCGAGTTTTTCCAGCACGCCTTGCCCGACGTCGAAGCTGATCGCCGAACCGGAGGCGCCCGACCGGATGCGCAGGAAGGAACCGCTGTCGTCCTGCATGACTTCGGCCTTGGCATCCGAAGGCGCACTGACAAGCGCCGGGTCGCTCGGCGAAAACACATTGATCCAGTCGCGCTCCACATCGCCGGAGCCCAGCGGCGAGGCCGTGTCGCCTGGTGGCGTGAAATCATCGTCTTCCACCGTCGGTGCCGTTTGCGGCGGAGCCGTGTCGAGTTCGGCCGCTGACTTGAAGACGCCGGTCTGCGCAGCGAAATAGAGGCCGATACCGACAGCTGCGAGTAGCGTCACGCCGAGGAAGATCGCGGTGAGAGGCAGGTGGGGGCCTCTCACCCGCCTGTCGTCGCGGTCTGGCATCACCTCTGCGTCGCCGTCTCCGGGTGATGGCGGGGACGACATGTCGATCTCCGGCACACCGGGAAAAACCGCGTCCGGCATGATATCGGGAACGACCGGTAAGACCCGCGAGCGCGGCGCGTCCGATGCAGGAGGCTTCGCCGGAGCGTCGACAACGACGTCAGGCGGCGGCGCGGGTTCAGCATCGGCGCCGGCATTCGTTTCGGCTTCGGCCTCGGCTTCGGCTTCGGCTTCGCTGTCAGCCGGCTGCTTCACCGCCGGTGCTGCAGCGTCACCATCGGTCGGCTGGCCGATGCCGGGAACCGCCGGCAGGAACTCGGATTCGATTTCGGTGATCTTGGCCTGCACCGCCTTGCGGCGCTTGATGGCGACTTCCACCGTCACGCCCGGGTTGGCCTGCAGGGCACGGTCAAGTGCGGCGAAGGCTGATCGGTAGACCCGCTCGCGAAACGCGCGGTCTTCGGCATTGCCTTTCTCGAAGGCATTCCGGATCGCTTTTTCGATCGCGTCCAAACCGGACCCCTCTGCACGTACAGTCACATTGTCATGATCGTTAGCCGTAGGCGATCAATCAATCAACGGGCCAGCGGCCGCATTCTGTCTTGGCGAGGCATCCAAAGCCCATTTCGGCGGTTTTCGGTAAAGGAATCAACATTTTTCGCCGATTTCCCGATGCAGCGGCGACGCGACGTCCCGCAACCAGCCGGTACGGCATCGCGCCACTGTATGGCGGACCGGCGCGGCGGTGGCTTGTAGGCGCGGCATGAGCCCACACGAAATGCCAAGTCCCATCTTGAATTTATGGTGGGTTGCGTCTATCACCCAGCGCATCTTGGAGGCCTCGGCTTCCCGGGCCGCTTTAGCTCAGTTGGTAGAGCACATCATTCGTAATGATGGGGTCAGGTGTTCGAGTCACCTAAGCGGCACCACTTCCTCATCCAACGTTATCCAAGAAGGTCCGAAAAACCCAGCATCCCTGGGGTTTTGGCAACTTATCGGGTACAAAGAAGTCCGATAGTATCCGGTTGCATTCAACAAAATTGGGGGTATCGAACCACCCCGCTTAGGCGATACCCCCAAAAATGCCCCTCACAGATGCAGCTGTTCGATCGGTCAAGGCCAGCGGCAGGGATCGAAAAGTCGCTGATAGCTGCGGTCTGTACCTGCTGGTTACGGCGAAAGGCGGTCGGCTCTGGCGGCTTAAGTACCGGTTCGATAACAAAGAGAAAACCCTCGCCCTTGGCGCCTATCCCGACGTTGGCTTGGCCGAGGCGCGCAAAAAGCGGGATGAGGCCAAAAGGCTTCTACGAGACGGCATAGACCCGAGTGCTCAGAAAAGGCTCGACAAAATCACCGCAAGCGTGGCACGCGCCCGAACATTTAGCGCCGTGGCGGATGAATATGTAGCTTTACAAAAACGCAAGGGGCGCGCTCCTGCAACGATAACAAAAACGGAGTGGGTGATTGATCTGGCGCGCCCGGTCCTCGGTGTGCGGCCGATCAACGAGATCACCGCACCAGAGATTTTGGTGGCGTTGCGCCAAGTTGAGAAACGAGGCGACTGGAGACTGCCCGTCGCATGCGAGGTGTGATCGGTAGCGTTTTTCGATTTGGGATAGCATCTGCCCTTTGCGAGGCAGACCCGACCCAGGCGTTGAAAGGGCGATTGCCGGACCTCAGCCGAAACACCATGCGGCGCTGCTCCAGCCCAAGTCTTTCGGTGGTCTACTTAGATCGATCCGAGAGTACGAAGGCACACCAGAGGGAGATGTCGCTGGACAATCAGGGACACTTGGGATGGGGGTTCTTTCACCTGGACATCTCCTTCGCCAAAGCCAGCAATGCCCTCGAACAGTCAGTGCATTGCCAAATCTTGTTCTCTTTTTGTTCTGTCCGTTAGTTCAGGCATCGTCACCGACCAGCCAGAGCCCCGGTTTTTCATCTTTGCCGGGCTTGATGCCCTAGTAGGGGTTGCGAAATCCGCCATTGGCGGCAGCATCGGCTATGCCGCTCTCGATGACCTTGCGAACCGCAAGTATAGGAAATGTGAACATGACAGCCTCCGTCAGGGTGCGATTGCGGCGGGCAGGTAGCGAAGATGGACCGGTAAATTGGCGCTGATCTCGACCTCGGTGAGGTCGTCGAGCAGCTTCAGCAAACCGGCCTCGCATCCCCCACGCACGGGCGAAAGCATTTCGAAACAATTTGCGCTCCCGCATAGCGCCCGACAACGAACTACTTGGCGGTGTTGTGTGCCTTGAACGCTGCGCGAAGGTTTAGTGCCCCTGGGCTGGTACTGCCCAGCTTGGTATCCCCGTTTTGCGACCCCCACGCGTAGGCAAAGTCAAACACGGGATTGGGAGAGTAGGTGGCCCAGCGCGCGAACATCTGGTTCGCCTGGTCCAGTGTCGGCAGTTGATACACGTCTCTGGCCCCGTCGGTATAAGTCGTCCAATTGCCGCCGCCGAAGGCCTGAAACACGGGCACGATCTTATCGAGCGGAACACCAGCAGCAACAGCCGCCTCGACCGTCCTGTCGATGAAGTCCAAATCGAAAACCTTGCCCCGCACCGGATAGGGATTGAGGCCAAAGAAGTCGATTCCGGTGGTGGCGGGATTGAAGGTGTTCATGAAGTGTGGGGCTTCAAAAGATCCCATGTCCATCAGCGTGATGAATGTCACGGCGCCGGGCACATTGGCCTTGATCCAGTCGGCCTCTGCTTTGAGGGCTGCCGGGCTAACTGGTGGGGAGTGGTACTTGCCGGTGATGTCCGGCTCATCACACAGGCGAAAGCCGAACAGCTTCGGGTTGCCGATGAACGGCTTGACCTTGGCGATGAAACGCGCCGTGACCCCCGTTTTTTCATCGAGCCAGACCAGCCCTTTCATCCCGGGAGGGAGCGCATTGAGTTGCTCGACATATTGTACGTCGGCGAGGTTGAAGCCCCCAGCCGCGATTGCGGCAGCCGATCCGCCAGAGGTGTAATGCAGGGTTATGCCATTCTCCTCTGCTGACAGTTTGGGTTGGCCACAAATCAAGAGAATGAGCAGGGCTGAGACGCACAGCATGCTCATGCCGGCAATCGTTGACCCGCCGAAAGAAATCAAAGAGCCAAGACGTTTAAGCTGTGGTCGTGACCTTGTTGGCACGACGCCATGTTTCGGCTCGTTGATCTGCACCGCAACGGCAGGCTCAGCACCGATCAGCGCGGCGAGATAGACTGTTTCAAGCCGATGGGTGTTCGCGATTGTAGGTTTCATTATTCAGCCACCCATCTATCGATACACTGAAGGAAAGACCGTGCCTTCGGTCTTTGCGACACCGCTTCCATTTTCGCAGCCAGTACCATCGGAGCCGCCCGACCACATCGACCTCGCGATGAGAGTCTTCAGTCGGGCGAGGTCGCGACGGATGCGAGCTCCAGAATCAATGCTATAATCGCCCTCGAGTGTGAAGGATGTAGGCCTCGGCAGGCGCGCGAAGGCAACAAACGTAAGCTCTAGCTCGGCTATACCGTCGCCGAGCGGCACATACCCCTCGAAAGCATCTTTGAGGTGGACGTCCAACGAGGCGACGTGAGCAAGTCGCGCCCAAACGGAGGCTGCAGCATGCCCGTAGATAGCGGGATTTCCCGTGTCGAACTGTACGCAGATGCCCGACTGGCCAACTGCTTGAAGAAGCTGGAGCGTTCTTTCGGAATCAAGCCCGCTTTCGTATGCCAAAGTAATCCCTGCGGCTTGGGCGGGACCAAGTGCGAAACGCAGCACTTCAACTGTTCTAGCCACGTCCTCGGACGTCCGAACGAGGCTCTGGCGAAAGCCTGGAATGATGATGCTCGGCACCCGCAGACAGTCTGCCACTCCAATCGCCTGCAAAATACTTCGCCGGACTTCCAACGCTTCCTCGCTGCCCTTTGGCGCCGTCAGGCCAAGATCGTTGAGCCGATTGACTGCAAGGGCGGTGATTGGAATTGCCAAACGGCGTGAAATTGTGTCGAAGGCTGTCAAGACTTCGACATCTGTGAGATCGGGACCGCGGTTCGGGCCACCCAAGTCGACGTGAACGTGATCGAGACCCGCGGCGGCAGCGGTTTCAAAGCCGGCCAGACCCAGATTCCCCACCTTCCATAGCGCGATCCCGATTTGTGGTCGATAAATACTCTGCGCGACAGTCAGATGCGCGTTGCTCGTCAATGGATGTTGCTTCAAGTTCGCCACCTCCGTAGGTCGATCCCAAGCTTGGTCCAAGATCTAACTGGCGGATAGCCGACAGCGTCGCGTAATGTACGGACAGCTTTCTCCGGGTCTGTCACGATCGTAAGAAGCGGCCGATAGGTATCTGGGCGAGCGCTGAGTTCGAGCATCGCCCGGATCAGCATCGCGTTGGAAGAACCGCGGTGCCCGGTGATCGAGACCCGCTTGTGGCCGATAGTTGCTTGGCACTGCTCGGCAAGCGGCCAGCCGACACGTCCACCGGTATTTCGCGCGCGAACTTCGCTGAGGTTGACCCCGGGCAGACGCGGGTCTCGACACTCAGATGGAAGACCTCCGAAGAGATAGAGGATGCCACCGTCGCACAAGGCGTCGAGCCCGATACCGAGGGCGGCGGCTACATCCTGCCGCGAGGCACATAGGATGACAGCGTCGAATGCTTCGTACTCAATATCGGCCGTCTCTTTCGTCCCTATGACGACTACGTCTCGAACCGACGCGCAGGCAGTTCGGAGTGCAAGATGAAGCAGTTGGCCGATCGTACCTCGTCCCACAGCCAATACACGGATCGGCTCCGCGACCCGATTGAGAATGCCTCCGCAAGTCAGAACGGATGCGAGCGGCTCTGCGAGAATGGCGAGATCGGCAGCCAGTTCTGCGGGCGACGAAACGACCAGCGACCGCAACCGAGCGGGCACGAGGAAGCGTTGCTGCATCATCCCATCGAGAGTATGGCCGAGTTCAGCGGTGCCCCAGTCTGGCGTTGGATTCACAGCAATCGTCGCCCCTAGCCAGCGCTGGTCCGCTTTCGCACCTACTTCTTCGACAGCCGCGACGCCTTCATGGGCCAAGGATCCGGGCTGGATCGCCACGCACGCCGCGCAGAATTTGGAGGTCGGTCCCGCAGACGCCGGCAATGAGGGTCCGGCATACGAAATCGCCCGGTAGCGCCACGGGTGTCCGGACCTGCTTCAGTGTTGGGGCACCCATGCCCGGCGACCGCACCAGAGCGAGGTGCGACTTCGATCCGGTCAAGCTGATTCGATCACCGGAAAACATGAATGCTTCGCCCCTCATCCTGCATTTCGGCGAGATGGCCAGCCCCAATGAGTCCAGACAGGTCCCCCGGCGCGACGATACGGAGCCGGCGGGCGAAATAGGACGAATCGCATTCAGTGATCTGGAACAATCCGTGGTCGCGGAATTGCCGATCAAGACTGGCCGAATAGGCCGGTTCGAGTGCATCCACAACACCCCCTGTAAGAACAATTGAATCAAGTAGCGGATCGTGCGTCAGGAGCGCCGAGAAAATGAGTGCTAGCGGTCGCGTGATCGTAGCGAGGACGTCCAAGGCGAGGGCATCAGCGGCCGCCACCCCACGCGAGAACTCAGCGAGTATGGTGTCATCGTCCCCGTTGCGTGCTGCGGCCATCGTCGAGACTGCCAGCGCGTCCGGGGAACAAGTTGACAACTCGCGCAGCAGTTTCAACACGCCTCGTCCGGATGAATAGGCGTTCAGATGGTCGGATCCACCGCAATCGCAGGTAGACTTTAGACGCGTGCCGCGGAAGAAAGCTTCCACTTTGATATGGCCTATTTCGCCCTGTATCCCGTGTACCGGATCGACCGGCACGCCGCCTCGCGCGAAATCGTAGAGCCTCGCCCCGATTCCGGTGCTCACCGTAACGAACAGGATACGCGAATGCTTCTGCGGATCGCAGGTCTGGATGTAGGATGCCAGTCCAGCGGTCACGTCATTCGCGATCGTCCAGCTGATGTCCAGTCGGCGGCGTATCAGCGCGACCTGGAGTTCGAATGGTCCCGACCTCGGGCCCCAAAGTGGGCCAGATTGCAGCACACGACCGCTACGAGCGTTCACAGGTGCTCCAAGTGAGATGCCGGCATGATTTATCGCGGTTCTGCTCTCCAACTGCAGGCGCTTGGTCTCGGCCACCAGATAGTCCGCCAACGCTTCCTGGAGTTCGACGGGACTGTCGTGGGCCGTGTTAAGGTAGTTGATCGCAGGTCGTCGCGTTACTGGACCCAGCCTTCCATTTGTCCACAGCGCCGAACGAAAATGCGTGCCGCCGATATCAAAGACAGCAATGTTCTTATTGGTCATTGCCGGCCTCGCGCGGTTCGCGGATGCCGGCAGCATCGCGCCAGATCCGAAAAATTCGCGCAGCTGAAGTCCAAATTTTGTCGGAAGGCGTAATTTTATCGGCTTCGAGCGCTGCACCGATCGTGTCCGGTGTGGGATCGGCGAACGCTGCCAGGCACAATCGTTCGTGATGCTCGAACGCCGCGAGCCAGTCGCGGAATGGACCGTTCGCCGGTGCGGGTTCAAGAATATCGATGCGATCACTGAGGACGCGGGCTCGCCGCTCGTGAACGAGAAGTCCATCCACCGCGACGTTTATGGTAGCATCGTAGCCCTGCGCTCCGACGCGGGCGGCGACGAGCGGTACGACCGCTTGCGCATACCAAGGCATATCACGCTTTGCTATTGGCGCCGGCCATTGTGTCGGATCCGCGATAAGATCCTTAGCAATCGCATCTCGGAGAGATATTAGCGCGACCGCTCGACCCTTATCGTGCGAAGACCGGCCGTCGAAAAAAGCGAAGTATTTCGTGGATATTGCGCCAAGGCGAAGAATATCGTCGCGGTACTTCTGCGTTGCGGTGTCTGGGGCCAACCGCAGGACGCGCTGCAGGAGATCCTCCCCGTCACGGGTCCTGGCGACGGTGATAAAGCCTCTGTGATTGAGACCCTCGTAGCTCCAGTAAAGGTCGGTCGGATCGATGCGCAGCGCCCTCGCGAAAGCCTGGAGTGTGGCAAGGGGAAGCTCGCAGATGCCGACCGCAGCCACGCCGCGGCGGAGCATCATGGCCGTCGTAAGGCTCAGCGGGTTAATCATGTTCACGACGAAGGCATCGGGACAGATTGCCTTCATGCGGATCGCGAGATCGTCTACCGGCCGCATCTGACGGAAGGCGGAGAGCAGGCCGCAGGGGCCCAACGTTTCGTCAGCGAAGCATCCGAGCTCGCTTGCGAAGACTTCGTCATCGGCTCTCGCCTCAAGCCCGCCGAAGCGCGTCTGGACAATCACGATCTCGGCATCGACCAGGGCCACATCCAGATCCGTGGTGGCTATGATCGACGTTCCAAATGCTCCCAGCCGGTGCCGGGCGTAATGTGCAACCGCACCGAGGTTTTGCAGGTTGCGCCCTTGGAGGATCAACACCCACTCGCCCAGCCGGTGGCTTAACGCCTTGCTTGCCTCAATCGCATCGACGAGCGCCACCGTGAAGGGCGAACTGCCGCCCAGGACGCAGACCCGCGTCATCAGGACGTCCAGAACAGGCCGATGGTCGCCTGCAAGGCATCAGGCTTGCTGTTGGTGCCTACCACGAGATGCTCGTCCTGGCCGGGTTGTCCGTCCGTATGATGCCAGGACAGACAGGCGAAGCCGATTTATATTCCCTACCGCGATGTGGAGGTCGAGTTGTTGTGCAGAGCCGACCGACAAGTGGACCGCCGCCGCCATGAACTGAAATCGGGTCCGGACTTGGCCTTGACAGGAAAGGCCCCCTGCTCATTGCAGACCAATCCTGGCGAGATTTCCCTCGGCAGAAAGTTCCCTCCCATATTGAGCCGAACCGCTATGAGACATGCCTTCTTGCCAGCTCCGAGCGCGCAAATAGGTCAGAACTTCGAGTATCATTCCTGGCGGACACTGATCTTCCCGCTTGAGGAACCGATAGCGGCCAATGTCGATCGGCACGACCATGTTAATATCGCCGCTTCGATGCTTGGCGGCGGCCCGAAACGATCTCGTGACCAAGTCTTCGTTCAGATGCTCGTGCCAGATCGGCAAGCCAACCGATACCAGGAGATCCACTACGCGCAGGGCCGTTTCCTCCCTGAGCCAACCGAGGTACCAACCAAGAACGCTGGAAAACGCGAGGTCGATCGCGACGGCAAAGCCGTGGTGGAGCTCGTAATGGGTTGAAGCTTCGAGCGGGTGGGCGATCGTGTGACCCAGATCCACCGCCCTCTCGTGGGATGTAACCTCGAAGGGATTCTTCGAAAGCTCTTCCAGCATGGCGGCGATGGCCCGCTGGATGGGCTCGTGAGCCAAGGAATCGCCGTCGAGGATCCAGGACTGCAGCACACCTCCACGAGCCTCTTCGATGATCCGGAAGAGCTCTGTGTCGGATGTGCAGGCGACCTTGATCATCTCGGCCAATCCCTGCCTGACCGTGTCAACACCCAGGGTCTTGAGCAATGGCGGGATCACCGCGACGGCATCCGGTGGGTGAAAACAACCCAGGTAGTTCTTGGCGTCTCCGAAATTGACACCACCCTTTAGTCCGATTCCGGCATCGACCTGTCCAATCAAGGTGGTGGGGATGCGAAGGTGAGACAAACTCCGGCGTAGCATCGAGGCCGCCAGCGTAACGATATCGGAGCAAACGCCACCCCCGATCGCCACCAGCGCACCCCGGCGATCGATCTCGGCGTCCGACGCTGCACGGCAAACGGTCAGCACGGATTTCATAGTCTTCGTCCGCTCGGTGCAGTTCAACACCAGCCAGGACGGCTTCAAACCGACGCATGCGAAGGCTGCGCGGATCTCGTCGCCATAGAGCCTCTCGACAGTAGGTGTGGTGACCACCAGCACAGTCCGATTGCGGGCGTGGGCCTCGATCCACTCGCAGAAATCCGACGAGTGGAAACCCTCAAACAGAGCGACATTGAAGATGTGGTCCCGGGAAGACCGGAGGGAAAGCTGCTCTTGGGTGGGTATCCACATGATCGGTCCCGATGTTCGGGCAAAACAGCTCACCGGCATGCTTGAGAGCAAGCCAGCAAAAGTCGTTCCGCATTCTCTACCGTATACTGTGTATGAATTTATTAGGCTTCATCTGTTCGACCGATGCGCCAGGTCGTTTAGGAAGTGAAAACCTACAATTTGCACGCACAGCCGTGAGCCTGAGCTTTTGGATGAAAGACTGACAAAACCATTGCCGCACGTAGGACCATACATCATCTCAGCAAGAACTGTCTTTTTAGCCACTCTGGCAGGCGTTCTCCTGCTAACCCTTTCGCCTGGGTGGCTTTTGCAGATGTTTGGCATCGCCATCACCCTTGGGCATGACAAACTCAATCACGCCGCTGCGTTTGCCGTGCTGGCGACCGTCGGATATGTTGCCTGGCCAGACCACCGGGCAAAGCTGGCTGCGCTCCTCGTTCTGACCGCCGCCGCGATCGAAGTTCTTCAGAGCTTGCAAGCGATTGGGCGCTACCTGGATGCTTGGGACTGGGCCGCCGGCAGTGTCGGCATGGCGTGTGGGTTGCAAATCGCGAACTGGACAAGGAATTTCGCCGGCGCCCTGAGATACAACAAACGAAGATTCCTGTAGCTTCAGGCGCGCCTCCTCGTCGATCATCCGGACTGGCGGATAGGTATCGGTCTCCAGCCACTCGCGCAGCAAAAACCTGAATGAGCTCCGTTTGGCTGTCGCCGATGTCCACGCCGAGGACGGCCGCCCTCACGCATCGGTCTCCAGGTCAAGATAGTAGCGCATGATGTCGCCGAGGCTCTGCGGAAGACCGACACGGGGCTGCCAACCGAGCGCACGCAGCCGGCTGCTATCGACAACTTGCCGCGCGATATCCACAGCCCGCCCCGGCAATTGCGTGAGCGGCGGGTCGGCAATCCCAGTCGCTGCGACGAGCAGATCGTAGACGGTGGCGATCTGCGTCTCACACCCCGACGCGACGTTGTAGAGGCCATCGCCGGCCCTGGCGAGGCCGATCGCGACCAGTGCATCGGCCACGTCGCGCACGTCGATGAAGTCGCGCCACGCGGTCAGTGGACCGAGGGCGATGCCATTGCGACGCCCCTGTCTCAGCTCGGCGAGCTGGCTGGCGATACGGCCAGCGACATGGCGCTCCTCCTGGCCAGGACCGACGACGTTGAAGATGCGAGCCACGCGGCCGTCGATCCTTCCCTCGCGCGTTGCGAGCCGCACGATGTCCTCACTGGCGCGCTTGGTTGCGGCGTATAAGTCGATCGGTTCGGTCGCGCCAGTTTCGACCAGCGGCAGGCCCTCGCCGCCGAGTTCGCCATAGATCGAGCCCGAGGATCCCAACACCAGCACCGTGCCGCGCGCCGCCAGCGCATCGCAGAGATGGTGCGTGACGACGATATTGTTGGTCACCAGCCGATCGAACGGTTCGTCGCGCAGCGATCCGGCAAGATGGAAGATGATGTCCGGCGCGGTTTTCGCAATTAGCCGCGCCGCCGCCGCCGCGTCCGATAGATCGATGGCGACATAGGCATAGTTCGGCTCATCAGGCACCAGGGCATTTGGCAAGGGCGCGACGCGCTCGGCACCACCGTAATAGATCTTGTGCGTGAAACGTTTTGCGTTGCCCGGCGAACGCCCGACGCCAACCACCCGGCAATCGCCGCGATCGCACAAGGCGCGCACCAGATAGCGGCCAATGAACCCTTGCGCACCGGTGACCAGGATCGTCCGGGTCACGCCATCCCACCCAGGCAATCGCGCACGCCGTCGGAAAGGGCGACTTCTACCTGCCAGCCAAGCGCCTCGCGCGCCAGCGACACATCGGCGACGAGATACGCGATGTCGAGCGCACGGGATCGGTCGCCCTGCCCCTCGACGATCAGCGTGTCCGGTCCGCCGCCGATCCTTGCAAAGGCGGCGGCGAGGGTGGCGACGTCCGTCCCGGTGCCGGAGGCCATATTGAGCGTTAGGAGGCCCGGTTCGTCGTGCCGGGCGGCCATCAGCAATCCCCGCGCCAAATCGTCAACATGCAGGTAATCGCGCGTCGTATCGGCGGAGAAGATGCGCATCGGCTGTCGCAGGCGCGCCTGTGCCGCCAGCCGGCCGACCAGCCCGTTCGCGCGCATTCCCGGGCCGTAGATAGAGAAGGGCCGAACAATGATTGCCGACTCCAGCGCCCCTCGCCGCACCGCAGCCGAGACGAGTTGCTCTGCCGCCGCCTTTGCTGCGCCATAGGGTGAGAGCGGCTGAAGTGGCGCGCACTCCGATACGCGCGCGGTGTCCGGGCGACCATAGACCTCGGCCGACGACACATGGACGAAGTGCCGCACGCCGATCCGCTCGGCGGCGGCGAGCAACGTCGCAGTGCCCAGCACATGCGCGCGGGCGAATGCCACCGGTGCCTCGAACGAGGCCGCGACGGCACTGGGCCCGGCAAGGTGGACGATCGTGTCGATCCCGGCGAACAACGCCTCCAGCGCTGGCTGATCGCAAATATCGATTCCGTCCGCTTCCCCATCGACAGGGCCGGCATGTGCCACGCATGCATCCTCGCCGATCCGGCGCAGCACCGCCTGGCCGATAAAGCCGTTCGCACCGGTGATGCCGATCACGCGCCATGCCCCCGTGCGGCCAGGCGGCGGCGCAACGGCTCCGGCAGCTCGTCGCCACCGAGCGCACCCGCCCCGCCGACATGGACCCGCAGCACGCCGGCTTCCGTCATCGCGTCGCAGACATAGCGGACATTGCCGCCCGCGATGCGGATCTCGCGCGCGACCTCCCCCGGCCACCATGCGTCGAAGGTGGCATCGCCCAAGAGCAAGGCTTCGGCGGCGGCTAGCTTGGCGGCGTCATTGACGTCGATCCACGGAGCCTGGTGGCGATAAAGCCGCACCGCCGCGCCACCAGCCGTCAACCGGTTGGCGGCATCGACCAGGCCGAGCGGCGTGCCCTGCGGCAGGCTGTTCAACGCGGCAGCGGTCACGGCGGCCAGCCCGCTGCCGACCAGGATCGGATAGATCGGCTTCTCGCGATAGGCGGTGAGCAGATCGGTATCGTTCGCGTCCACATCGAGCGCGCCATAGGGCAGGCGGAACGGCTCGTCATGCGCCGCCAGTGTCATCGCCGCGCCGGACGCACGGTGCGCGGCGGCCAGCACCGCCAGATCGAGCGTGGTGAGATTGTCGGCATACACCACCAGCACGTCGCCAGCCTCGCCCGACAGCATCGTCGCGGCGCCGAAATTGCCCAGCGGCACCTCCTCGATCAAGGGCGCGACCGCCACGCCGATGCCGGCGGCGCGCGCGGCGAAATCGGCGATCCTGCCCGCCTCACGCACCGCATCGGTACGGGTCAGCGAGACGAAGATGCGTCGGCATCCGCCCCGCGCCATCATCCAGATGTTGCGCTCGAGCAGACTGACGCCGCCGACCTCGACCAGCGGCTTGCGTCCAACTACGCCGGAGCGCGCCATGCGCTCGCCCTGCCCGCCGGCCATGATCAGACCGGTCCATGCATCACCGCTCATCGCGGTGTCTCGATGCCCGTGCCACGCATCGCGGCCAGCATCGTCTCCACCATGTGCTGCCGGGTGAAGCCGGACAGGAACCGGGTGTAGGCGGCGGTCCGCAGCCGCTCGGCGAGGGCCGGGTCGCGGATCACCCGCTCCAGCGCATCGGCCAGCGGCGCCGGTGCCTGCGGCGGCACGACCAGTCCGTCAATTTCGGGCCGCAGGAAATCGCGCACCCCGACATTGTCGCACGCGACGATCGGGCACCCCGAGGACGCGGATTCGAGCAAGGCGGTCTGCAATCCCTCACGATACCAGGATGGGATACAGGCGATGTCCGCCCCGGCATACAGCGCGGTGATGCTCGGCTGATATCCGATAAACGCCACATCGGGATAGGAGCGCGCTTGCGCCAGTTCCGCTTCCGTTAGCGCGTCGACGCGGCCGCTCATCGGATTCGAGGTGAACACCATACGATGCGCCACGCCCCTTTCAGACAGGATGCCCGATGCGGCGGCCGCGTCCAGCACACCCTTGTCGCGAAGCAATCGCCCGGGAACAAGGATCGTCGGACGCGCGCCGACCGCGCGCGCCTCCTTGTAGGGGAAGTCCTCCGGCATGACGCCGCAGCCTCCGGTGACGATCACGCGGTCCGCCGCGACCCCAGTGCGCTTGATAAGCTCGGCCTTGTCCTCGTGATTGTGGACGATGACGATCGCGCGCCGGCTAGCAAAGACGAAGCGATAGCCAATACAGATCAGCCGCGTCGTCAGGCTGCCGCGCTGCGACACTGAGAAGGATGCACCGAGTCCGGTGACCAGATGGATTGCATGCCGGTTGGTGAGCCTGATCCACGGCCCAGCCAGCACGATGGACAGCGCCGACCACAGGATGAACACACTGCCCGGACTGAACAGCGCCGCGCGCGCCGCCATCAAGCTGGCGCGCGCCAGCCGCAAAAGGCTCGGGCGCCCGCGATTGCGCGAGAATGGCATGGTCCGCGTCGCAATGCCTGGCGCCAGCGCATCGCGCGCGGCATCAATCGCCGGCTTGGAATCCCACCCGGCGCTGGCGAGCCCGTTGTCGGTCGGCGACCACACTTCCACGGCGTAGCCCGCCTCGACCAGCGCGGTACTGACCTGGTTGAAATCAGAAATCCAGCGCGGTAGCGCGGTGACGATAATGATGATCCGGCGTGCCTTGCACATCACGCGCTGCCGCTCTTGTGCCGTGCGGCCACGAACGCGGTCTGCGGGCCGCCCATCGGGAGCCACCGGCCTATCCCGTAGCGTAGGAACATGTGCAGCCGGTAATAGGGCGTGGCTGCCCAGCCCTGCGCGAGAGGGGCGTGGTTGTCCGGTGCGGCTGCGACGCGCCCACTGCCCAGTACCGTACTGAGTGCTGTCGATAGGCCGACGGGGTAGCGCCGCATTGCGACCAGCTTCAGCCCGGCTTCGTCCAGTAAGCGTTCGATCGCAGGCGCATCGAAGAACCACAGATGCGTCGGCATGTTCGGCCGCCCGACCAGCCGCTGCCAGAAGGGCGACAGATTGGAAAACAACCCGACCTCGAAGCAGACCGTGCCGCCCAGCGTCACCTTGGCCGCAATCGCCGTCAGCGCCGCCACCGGATCGGGGAAGTGACTCAACAGATCGACATGAAAACTGGTGTCGTAGCGCCCCTCGGGTAGACGGCTGTCCTCGATCAGCGCACGCTCGACCTTGATGCCCAGCGCGCGTTCGACGCGCATGGCGCGATCCTCTGCCGGCTCGACCGCCTCGACCGTGAAACCGGCCCGGATCGCCGCCGCGGTAAACTCACCATCACCGCAGCCGATCTCGAGTAACCGTCCACGCCGCGTGAATCTCTTCACCCAGCCGACCCGCGCACGCGCCGGAGCGGAATAATAGACGCGGTGGTGACGATCGATCGTGGCGTCCACCGGATGAGCGGGCAGAGGATCGATATAAATGACCCCGCACGCGCATTGCCGTCCGCTATAGTCCGCTTCACGCATTACCACCGGACCGGCATTGGTCCGGCAGATTGGACAGGCCGCCGACCGTTGCACTTTACTTCCCTCCATCGCCATCTTCGTGCAAGTCTCCGGCCGCAGTCTCGTTAGCAACTACAGGTTATATTCTCCAGCGATGTTGTGCATCAGCCGAACAGATGAAGCGCTTGACGCGCTGTCTTATAGATCTCTGTGACGCCGCAGCTTTCAACAATGTTGTCAAGACCAGAAACAAGCAAGAAGCGCAAAGACTAGCCTGTTCTCGAAAATCCTGCAGCGAGGCATGGCGAAGGTCGTCCTCGCCCCCGCAGGTGCCGAAATGGCAGAAGCTTCGCGAACGGGAGGAAGCCCTCGACTGCCGCGTCGTTGCACGGTCCGCCGCCTGGATCGTCGGTGCCGACCGCTGGCCGGAATCGACCTGGCGCGACCTAGAAGCACAGTTCGGCAAGAATGTCGCTGCCCTGGCGCCGACACCGACTGCAGCGATCACGGCGCCACCGTTGGCCTTTGCTTCGAACAATCAAAACACGCGTCCTCAAAACCGGCAGTCCAGGCCGAGCACTGAGCGTCCTTGCCTGAGCCGCTGGATGGAGTAACGAAGCGCCTGCCGAGACAGGCGCCACCGAAAGTCAGTCCAGCAGACGCAACAACGTCTTTGTCTCTGGACCGCTTCATCATCCCCTGAGGTTTGCTCGAAGAGCCCTGGATCGCTTCGCCAGCGATAAATCGATGCTCGAGACGCTCCCGCTTCGAGCGCTGCTTCCGACGTCGTCTTTCCTTCGGCAAGCAACCTCTCGAAGAGCTCGGCCTTTTCGACTCGATCTGCATCGGCATACCGCAAACGGAGGATTTTCCTAGGCACGAAGTTCGATCGGCTACGTTGAAACTTTGCAAAACTCAATCAAACTGACCGTGCCAGCATCACCAATGCAACAACTTTCCTATTCCAAGTTCGCGCCTCACTGCGGTCAATGGGCACCGTCAAGCGACGGGGGCATTTCTGGGGGTATAGGTCGCATTAGTATTCTTTCATACAAATAATGCATTAATTTGCCAGGTTGATGCCCTAGCGCACCACTATTTCATTTCTCAAGGCTTTGCGCGGTTTTCGAGGGGTAGGCCGAACGCCCTGCAACAAATTCAGCGGCAGTTTTTTACCGCTTCTTTCCATCGGAAGTCTGTCGCGCCGCATGGGGTCACTGCGACGCTGCCGGCGCCAGTCGCAATATCCTTCCCGCTGGCTCGTCGGTCAACGCCATTACCGCGCCGTCGGGAGCCTGCACTACGTCTCGGATACGCCTGCCGAGAGCGAGGACTTCCTCGCCGGCGACCTGCTTTCCGTAGATCCTGACACGAACGATGCCTTCCGCCGACAGTCCGCCAATCAGGAGGTCGCCTCGCCAATCGGCAAACATGTCGCCGGTGTAGAAGGTCATACCGGAAGGCGAAATGACGGGCGTCCAGCTATGGATGGAGCCGGCAAACTCCGGCCGGGTCGAAGGATCGGGGATGCGTTCGCCCGAATAATGCCGGCCCCAGCTAACCACGGGCCAGCCGTAATTCCTGCCTTCTTGCGGAATGTTCAACTCATCGCCGCCGCGCGGTCCCATTTCCGCCGTCCAGAGCACGCGGGTTTCGGGATGGATCGCTGCGCTTTGCACATTGCGATGCCCGTAGGACCATATCTCATCGGCGCCGTCCTTGCCGACGAAAGGATTGTCGTCAGGCACAGAACCATCGGGATTGATGCGGACGACCGTGCCGAGATGATTGTTCGCGTCCTGCGCCTGTTGCGCCTTGCCGCGATCGCCGAGCGTGACGAAGAGTTTGCCGTCCGGCGCGAATACCAGGCGGGAGCCGTAGTGGTGCCGGCTGGACACGGCTGGTTCCTGCCGGAAGATCACTTCGAAGTTCGTAAGCGCGCTGCCGTTCTCCTCCAGACGTCCACGGCCGACGGATGTGGCGGCGCCGCCGCCGCGTTCCTCCGAGTAGGAGAGATAAACCGTCCGGTTGTTGGCAAAGTCCGGATCGAGCGCCACATCCAGCAGACCGCCTTGTCCGGTGGCGAGGACGTCCGGCACACCGTCGATCGGATCGGAAACCGCCCCCTCGGTCGAGACGAGTCGCAGGCGCCCCGGACGCTCGGTGACCAGCAACGCGCCGTCGGGCAGGTAGGTCGCGCCCCAGGGATGTTCGAGCCCTTCGGCAAAGGTCTCGACCGCGATGCGGCCGGTCTCGCTCTCGATACTGCCGTCCTGCGCGAGCGTGGTCGAGGGCGCACCGAAGGCAAGAAGAAAAGACGAAGCAATGAATATCCGCAGCATGATTTCTCCATCCGAACGGGATGTGGGGAGGAGCCGTCGGCTCCCCGATATAATGGCCGACTGCCGATGCGGTTCCAAGCCGGCGCGCGCCTAGATTTTCAAGCCATGACCATGTCCGTGCCGACGAGATGAGCCCGGCGCATGAGGCACCCTCAGCACGCCTCTACAGAAAAAGAAGACAAATGAGCGCGAACTGAAAACCATCGAGACACAACTGAAACACATCTGCGCGCAGGCGACATGCACGAGAAACGCTTTGGGGCGATGGTCACCCCAAGCCAGGAACGCAGGAGCGTCGCCGATGACACCCGACCAGATCAGACTTGTCCAGGACAGCTTTCGCGAGGTCGTCCCGATCCGCGTGGCCGCCGCGGCGCTGTTCTATGACCGCCTGTTCGCGATCGACGCGGACCTTCGCGCGCTGTTTCCGGTGAGAGACATGACCAAGCAAGGCGCCAAGCTGATGGCGAGCCTGGGTTTCGTCGTGCACGGATTGGACCGTGCCGACACCATCCTCCCGGCAGTGCGCGTGCTCGCCAAGCGTCACGTGACCTACGGCGTCGAGGAGCGTCATTACCCGATTGTCGGGCAAGCGCTCATCGAGACGCTGGCGGCCGGCCTCGGTCCAGCTTTTACGCCGCCGGTCCGCGAGGCTTGGGAGGCGGCCTATGGGTTGCTCGCCAGTGTGATGATCGCGGCTGCCCGCGAGGATCAGTTCGCAGCGTGATTTTATTGGATGCAGCCAAAGGCGAGCATCCAGCCGAACAACAATTCTAAATGGAGAGAAATACGATGTTCAGATACACAGTTCTTGCAGCGCTTTGCGTTGTGGCAGGTTCCGCTTCTGCCGGCGAACTCACGGCCCGTCAGGGTGGGAGCGTCGATCTCGGCAACTTCCACGGCGTCGTCTACTTCACGGAGGCGGCTGACGGCTACCGGGTGGTCACCACGATGGCGGCGGGCGAAGAAGGTTTGCCAGTACGCTTCGTCGCGACCCTCACCGAGGGCCAGGCGTTCGTGATCTCGGTCCCGGGCGAGTTGGCAGGGGCCGGCCAGGCACTCGAAATCTCGCGCACCCAAGGCAAGCTCGTTGTCGCCAAGGTAGAGTCCACCCAGTAAACGGCTCGGCTCCACGACTGAATTGCGGCTAGCGCCTTTGCGGGTTGGTCCCATGAGGTCGGTTTCGAGCTGCTCTTTCTCCAAGGAAACGACCGCGGCGGCGAAGCAAGGGCGTGGATTTTCGCACTGGCGATACCCCGAGTCGCTGCCGCTTGAAGTCTCCGTGTTCGACCACGTCAACGGTGCCTGATTCGTCGGGCGTCATGGTTTGACTTGCGTCAACGCCAAAGCAGCTGAGTGGTCGGATAATTGCCCACTCTGCATTTGGATTGCCCGCGATCATGGAGACGACCGATGGACGAAGAGCTCAGAAAGAAGATCCTGACGCTGTTGGACCAACACCGGATCATGACGATTGCCACGCTACGGCCGGATGGCTGGCCGCAGGCGACGACCGTCGGCTACGTGAACGAAGGCCTCGCCCTCTACTTCCTTTGCGGCCTGGACAGCCAAAAGGCGGCGAATCTGGCGCGCGATGATCGGGTGTCGGTGACGATCGATCACGACACTCCGGATCTGATGGCGATTAGCGGCCTGTCCATGGCGGCGCACGCGAAAGCGGTGGCTGATCCGGCCGAAGCCGCCAAGATCTTGCGTATGCTTCCGCTGAAGTATCCTGAGCAGGTCGCGCCGCTGCCAGTTCCGATGCCGACCCCGGAGGATGTCCGCATATTCCGCGTCACTCCGACGGTCATCTCCGTGCTCGATTACTCCAAGGGCTTCGGCCACACAGACCTTGTCACTTGCTAAGCGCTTTTTGCCCAGAGTAGATGCCGCCGCTGCCGCAGCGCTCCTCTTATGCGGGACGCTGCGCGACGCTGGTCTGGAGTTGTTCCGATCTCACTGATCAGTTGGAGGACGTGGAGCCATCTCCGAGCGTCGCCACGGTCTTCAACGCGCCGTCGAGCATGTCGCCCTTCTCGTCCTTCAGCGCGGCTTCGCGCAGGCGCCGGATCCAGTCGGCGGCGTCGTCCCGGCTCTTGAGCAGGTCGAGTGCCGACAGCACGCGATCGAACTTGGATTGCGCGCGGGCGTGGGTGTCGCTGTAGCCCTTGATCAGCCGGCGGCAGTTGAGGATCTCGACGGCGAGCGCGTAGTCTTTCGGCACATACCCGAGCGCCAGCGCGTACCAGCGCTCGAGATGCGCGGTCTCGACCTTGTGGCGCAGCAGGCGGCGGCGCCACCGGCGCAGGCCGCCGATGAACCACAGAGCGGCGAAGCCGGCGAAACTGTCGGTGCGGATGCGGCGGCCATGGTTGATGCGGCGGTCGAGGAAGGCGGCAAGCTTCGGCCGCGCCTCGATGTAGCTGCCGAGGCCAGACGGCAGCGTGCCGCAGAATTCCTCGATGCGCGGGTGGAAATATTCGGTCACCTGCAGGATCGAACCGTCCTTGACGCCGACCTCGCGACGCACCCGCTGGTCGCGCGTCGAGCGCGTCTTCAGGTCGGCGACGCGGATCATATCATCGTAGCACATGGCGTTGGCCAGATGCTTTGCCGCTGATATCGACAGCGCGTAGGCCTGTTCGGCATTGTCTAGGACGACCGCCCGGTCTAGCCGGTCGAGATACTCGCCGCCATACCCGATATCCTGATAGTCGGCGACCTTTTTCAGACCGCGAAACGCCATGTCGCGCACCGGGGCCGGTAGCGCATCGACGCGCGCCGCAAGGTCCTGCCAGCCCTTCAGCAGGCCTTCCGGGCCGCTCACCTTTGCCGTCGCGCCCGAGCCGGTCTCGGCAGCTTTCGGCTCCGCAGGTTCTTCGCCTGGGGATGGCGCGCTCGCGATGCCGCGGGCGCGATCATATGAAGCGCCGAAGGCGGCGAGACTGGCCTCCACGCCGCGGCCGCCGGCGCCGATCGCCTGCTCGTAGCTCTCACGGGTGAACGGCAAGGCATCGGAACCCGCCAGTGCGCCGAGCAGGCTGGCCGAGATCATCGAGCCGTTGTCGGCGGCGATCTTCTCCATGTCGAAGGCGATGAAGCGCTTGGCCGCCGTTTCAGCCGTGGCATGCACCTTTGAGGACGAGGCGCGGCCATCGCCGGGCTCGATCTTTTCCGAGACCGCGGCGATGCGATGCGACGAGGCAATCAGCGTCGTGCGCTCCGGTGTGACGAAGCCGCGGATGAGGGCGCGGCCGGCTTCCATCAGTTCGGCGGCGATCAAAATGTCGACGTCGCCCTGCGAGGGCGACAGCGCAAAGACCGGCAGGCGGCCGGTGTCGCGGCACATTTCGACATAGTAGATCGTGGCACCGGTGCGCTGGGCGACGCCGGCGACCGAGGTCGATTGCGCGACATAGCCATTGCGTTCGGCGACGTCGGTGATCCAGTCGGCGAGCACGCCGCCGCCCTGGCCGCCGACCGCCAGCACGGCAAGCTTGATGACGCGCTCGTCTTCGGGAGCACCGGCGTTCGAGCGAGATGAGGGGACGGCGTCAAGCATCGGCGAATGTCAGGCGCCGGCTTTCTCGGCGCCGCTGCAAAAGGCTGATCGTGGCGCGGCGCGCGGCTTCGAGGAAACGGTCCCAGCGGCTGGGATTGTGCACCACGTCGGCGCGGTAGAAGGACGGGCACAGCACCGCCGCATCGGCAACCTCGCCGCAATTGCCGCAGCCGACGCAGCTCTGGTCGATATGCGCCACCGGATCGTCGCGCAGCGGATCGTCCAGCGACTTCACCGACAGCGACGGGCAGCCGGACAGCCGCATGCAGGCATGGTCGCCGGTGCAGATGTCCTCGTCTACGCCGAATTTCGGCTTGACGATCCTTTTCCCGCCCTTGATCGCTTTGTCGACCAGCGGCTTTTCGCGGCGCTGCCGGTTCAGCATGCATTCGGACGAGGCGACGATGACTTTTGGGCCCTTCTCGTCCGTCGTCAGCGCCTCGCGCAGCGTGTCCTGCATCTTGGTGACGTCATAGGTGCGGTCGATGTGGCGCAGCCATTTGACGCCCATGCCCTTCACCGCCTCGGTGATCGGGTGCTTGGTCGACTTCGTCTTGTTGCCGGCGCGGGATGAGAGAATGTCCTGCCCTCCCGTCGCCGCCGAATAGAAATTGTCGACGATGACGATGACGCCGTCATTCTTGTTGAACACCGCGTTGCCGACCGACGAGGTCAGGCCGTTGTGCCAGAAGCCGCCGTCGCCGACGAAGGAGATCGACCGGCGCTTGGCATCGGGCGAATTGAACGCTGAGGCCGAGGCCGGCCCCAGCCCGTAGCCCATGGTAGTAGCGCCAAGCTCGAAAGGCGGCATGATCGAAAACAGATGGCAGCCGATGTCGGAGGCGATGTGGTGCTTGCCGAGCTCCTGCTCGACCAGCTTGGTCGCGGCGAAGATCGGCCGTTCCGGACAGCCGACGCAGAAGCCGGGCGGACGTCCCGGAACGACGTTGATCAGGTCGGCGGTGTCGAGCCCGTCGCCGATCTTGTTCGGCGCGCGGACTTCGCCCGGCAGCAGGTGGGGAATGGTGGCGCGCAGGAACGATCCGATGCCGTCGAGCATGACCTGGCCGGTGTATTCGCCGGCCATCGGCAGGTGCTCCTTGCCGACGAGTTTGGTGCCGCGCCCGGCCTTGTGCAGCATCGATGCGAAAGCCTGCTCGATATAATTGGGCTGGCCTTCCTCGACGACGAGCACAGCGTCCTTACCCTCGCAGAAGGACAGGAACTCGTCGTCGACCAAGGGATAGACGGTATTCAGCACGTAGAGCGGCACGTCTGTGACACCATAGGTGTCGGCAAGGCTTAGCCGCTGCAGCGCTCGGACGACCGAATTGTACATGCCGCCCTGCATGACGATGCCGACCGAGCCGTGCTCGGGACCGAAGAACTCGTTGATCTTATTCTTGCGGATAAAATCGACCGCCGCTGGCCAGCGTTTCTGCACCTTTTCCTTCTCGTGCAGGAAGGAGGCGGGCGGCAGCACGATGCGGCCGGTGTCGCGGCGCGGCGCGTCGAGCGCATCGGCCACCGTCATCGTCGGCCGCTTGTTGTCCTTGGCGATGAAACGGCCATGGACGTGGCAGCAGCGGATGCGGACCTGCAGCATGACAGGCGTGTTGGAAATCTCCGATAGCTCGAAGCCGTCCTCGACCGCCTTGACGATCGACGGCAGGTTCGGCCGCGGATCGAGCAGCCAGACCTGGCTTTTCATGGCGAAAGCGTGGCTGCGCTCCTGCATGATCGAGGAGCCTTCGCCATAGTCCTCGCCGACGATGATCAGCGCGCCGCCGGTGACGCCGCCGGAGGCGAGATTGGCGAGCGCGTCGGAGGCGACATTGGTGCCGACCGTCGACTTGAAAGTCGCCGCACCCCGGATCGGATAATGCACCGATGCGGCCAGCATGGCGGTGGCGGTGGCTTCCGAGGCGCTTGCCTCGAAATGCACGCCGAGCTCGCCCAGAATATCCTGCGCGTCGGCCAGCACGTCCATCAGATGGCTGATCGGCGCGCCCTGATAGCCGCCGACATAGCCGACCCCGCATTGCAGCAGCGCCTTGGTGATGGCGAGAATGCCCTCGCCGGAAAACTCCTCGCCGGCGCCGAGCCTGAGCTTTTCAACTTCTTTGGCAAAAGACCGTTCGGCCATTTTTTTGCTCCTTCCGTTACCGCCCGGATGGCGGCGCGTAAGATAGTCAGATGTCGTGCTTGCGGATGTTCTTCAGCATCTTCTGCAATGTCGCGATCAGCGCCGAATATTCGGCATCATCGATGTCGTCGAACATGGCCTCGAACGCATCGTGCATGGCTGGCCAGGCGCGCGCGAATTCGGCGCGGCCATCGTCGGTCAGGAACACGTGGCGGATACGGCTGTCGGTGACTCCCTGCTCGCGCCGCACAAACCCTTGCCCCTCGAGCGCATCGAGCGTGCGGCTCAAGGTCGACTGCTCGATGACGGTATACACCGAAAGGTCGTTGACGGTGACGCCGTCGGCGACCGACAGAACGGCCAGCGCCCGCACCTGCGGGATGGTCAGGCCCTGCTTGCGAAAATCGTCGCGCAAAGTGGCGTTGTAGCGGCCCATGATGCGGTTCATCAGATAGGGCGCGAATTGCTGCAGTCCGATCTGGCCCAGTGTCGAGATGCGCTGGCGCTTTTCAACCTTCTGTTCCATCACAGCCTCCCCGCCAGCAGAAAGCCGGAACCGCCGCCAAGCCCGGCGCCGGGATGGGTCGAGGCGCCGATATGGTAGAGGCCCTTGATCCCGGTGTCGTGATTGCGGGTCATCTTGAACGGCCGCCATAGGAACGACTGATCGATGGTCGAGGAGCCGCCATAGGGATCGCCGCCGACCAGATTGACGTTCATCGCTTCCAGATCGGCCGGCGAATAGTCGCGGCGCGCAATGATGCTGTCCTTGAACCCGTCGATATGGCTGGCGAGGATCGCTTCCGCGCGATCGGCATAGGCCTCGCGCAGCGCGTCGGTCCAGCGGCCGTCCGCCGGTGTCTGCAGTTTGCCGGCGGCATCGCCCTTGATATGACGTGGCGCCTCGGGCAGTTGCAGCCACAGGATCGCCTTGCCGTCCGGACAGCGCGAAGGGTCGAGCGCATGCGGCTGGCCGACGCAGATGGTCGGCACCTCCGGCAGCATGCCGCGCGTGGCCTCGTTGCAGGCTTTCGACACGCCGTCGAGCCCCGGCGTCAGGTGCAGCAGCGCGACCTTGTTCAGGCCCTCGCCGCGCCATGCGGGCGGCTTGTCCAAGGCATAGTGGATCTGGAAATTGCCCTTGCCGTAGCGGTATTTTTGCGCTGCCTCGAGGTCGGCTTTCGGAGCCGCGTCGCCGAGCAGCCGCCCGTAGAGCTGGGTCGGTGTGACCGAGCAGATGACGCTCGTCTTCGCGGTGACCGTTTCGCCCGAAGCCAGCCGTACGCCGGTGGCTCGGCCTCCGCTCTGGATGATGGAGGCAACGTCCCCTTCAGTCCGGATCACGCCGCCGCGCTCCTTGATCAGCGCTTCGAACGCCGACAGCAGATTCCCAGCGCCACCCTTGACGATCGGCGCGCCGGCAGCTTCCAGCGCAAAGGCGATAACCCTGGCGATCTGGCCGGAGAACGCGTCTTCAGGCCCAAGGCCGGCATGCAGCACCCAGGGCGCCCACAGCGCCCGGGTGATCTCCGACTGGTAAGTGTTCTCCAGCCAGCCTCGTGCCGGCACCAGCGCATCGCCGAGAAAGGCGGCAAGGCCGCGCGGGCCGCGCCGCCAGGCTTCGCCCGCCAGCAGCCTGGTCGTGGGGTAAGACCACAGGCTGCCGCCGAGCAGCCCGAACAGCAGGCCGGCATTGCGCTCGATCTCGCCGACGTCGCTGCCGTGCCGGTCGCCATCGCCTGCGGCAAGCGCATTGGCAGCCGCGACATTGGCGGGCCGATCGGTGCGCAGGATGGCATAGCTGCCGTCCGGCCGCAGCACGCCGGTCGGCGTGCCGGTGTTGCAGAATTCCAGGCCGTGCCGCGCCAGATCCTTGCTCAGCGCCGCATAGGCCGGCGAGGTGATGAACAGGACGAAGGTCGTCGCCATCACGTCGTGGATGAAGCCAGGCGCGGTGATCTCCTCGGTGCGCATGCAACCGCCGATGCGGTCGTTGCGCTCGAGCACCAGCACCTTCGCCCCCTTGCCGCCAAGCATCGCCGCGCAGACCAGCGCGTTGATGCCGCTGCCGACGATGATGTGATCGATATCGCTCATCGTCGTGGCCTATCGCTTAAGCTATGTTTTCTTGCTTGAGCATGATCTTGTCCGAAACCCGATCACCACTTTTCGGGATCATGCTCTTGGCACCAGCGCCAGTGCGCGGATCGGACTGCCGGTGCCGTGCTCGATTTTGAGCGGTGCGGCGATCAGGATCGCGCCTTTCGGCGGCAGCCGGTCGAGATTGCACAAGCTGGCGAGGCCGTAGCGGTTGGCCTTGTGCATCAGGCTGTGCGCCGGGAATGGCGGCTCCATTCCCCCTGCTTTGCCAGCATCCGTGCCGATCGTCTCGCTGCCCCAGCCCTTGATGTCTTTGCTGATCAGGTACTGGATGGCCTCGGCCGTCGGTCCGGGGGTGTGCGGTCCGGTCTCGTCGGCGTTGAGGAATTCGGCTTCCGAGCCGTTGCGCTTATACCAGTCGGTTCGCATCACCACCCATTCGCCGGCGTTGATCGCGCCGTGCTCGGCTTCCCACGCCTTGATGTGGTCGACTGTGAGGAGGAAATCGTTGTCGGCGGCGGCTTGCATCGAGCAGTCGATGACATTGACCGGGCCGACGAAATTCTGAACCGGAATGGTGTCAGTGGCACCGTCCGGATAATCCTTGCCGGTAATCCAGTGCTGCGGCGCGTCGAAATGCGTGCCCGAGTGTTCGCCGAGCTTCAGCCAGTTCCATGCCCACCACGGACCGTTCTTGTCATAGTGGGAGATGGCGTGGATCTCGACCTTCGGCGTGTCCACCGCCAGCTCCGGCGGCAGCTTGATCAGCGGCGTGTTGGGCCCGAGCGGCGCCGTCAGGTCGACCACCTGGATGGTGCCTGAAAGAAGCTGGCCGGCGACCTCGCCGAGGAGTTGTTGCGTGTCCATGGTCTCTGTTCCCTCTTTCTCGATGATGAAAGGCTCTTCGCGGCCCTTAATATCCTACTAGACTAAAACATATGCATCTGCAATTATCTTTAAGCATAAAGGAAATGGGTTGGGTGGGGTGTGAGCGAGTTTGACGCCATATTCGTCGGGGCAGGCCACAACAGTTTGGCATGCGCCGCGCATCTGGCGCTCAAAGGTTGGAATACCGGGATTTTTGAGCGCAGCGTAACTATCGGCGGCGCCGTCCAGAGCCGCGAATTCACGCTTCCCGGCTTTCGGCACGATTTCGGCGCGATGAATCTGAGCCTGTTCGCCGGCTCGGCCTTTCACAAGAAATATGCAAATGAATTGAAAAGCCATGGGCTGGAGTTTGCGCCGGTCGCCGATTGCTTTGCCAGCGCCTTTCCCGACGGACGGTGGTTCGGCGTCAGCAACGATCTGGAAAAGACCGCGTCGCGCATGGCAACTTTTTCCGCAACCGACGCCGCCACTTGGCGCCGGCTGGTCGGCGCCTTCCCGGTGGAAGCCGAGCATCTGTTTCGGCTGCTGGGCTCACAAATGAGCGGGCGGGCGCTGGCCGGCACCGCATGGAACCTGTGGCGCAAGAAAGGCCTTGCCGGCGCGCTCGACACCGGCCGGCTGTTGCTCTCATCACCACGCTCGTGGCTCGAGGAGAATTTCGAGTCGCCGCATGTCAGGGCGACGCTCGCCACCTGGGGCATGCATCTCGACTTCGCCCCTGACATCGCCGGCGGCGCGGTGTTCCCCTATCTGGAATCGATGGCCAACCAGTGCTTCGGCATGGTGCTCGGCAAGGGCGGCGCCGACACCATCATCCGCGCGCTGACCGGCATGGTCACCGTTGCCGGCGGCCAGATTAGCACCGCTGCTGAGGTGGCCGAGATCACGGTGTCCGGCGGCCGAGCGACAGGCGTGCGGCTTGCTTCCGGCGAGACCCATACTGCCACCAAGGCGGTGATCGCCAGCGTTGCACCCAGGGCGCTAACCGGAAAGCTTTTGCCTGATGGTTCCGGCGACGCCGGCTTCGACACCGCCATGAAAAAATTCCGACATGCGCCGGGCACGATGATGATCCATCTGGCGCTTGACGATCTGCCGGACTGGCGCGCCGGCGCCGAGCTTCGGCAATTCGCCTACGTCCATCTTTCGCCGTCGCTCGACGCCATGTCGCGGACCTATCAGCAGGCAATATCCGGCATGCTGCCGGATGAGCCAGTCCTTGTCGTCGGCCAACCGACTGCGGTCGATGCATCGCGGGCGCCGGAAGGCAAGCACGTTCTGTGGGTGCAGGTGCGGATGCTGCCCGCCGAAATCCTTAGCGATGCGGCCGGCAAGATCGCGCCGGATCATTGGGACAAGGTCAAGGAGGGTTACGCCGAGCGCGTTCTCGACATCATCGAGACCTATGCGCCCAACCTTCGCCGGAAGATCCTTGGCCGCGCCGTGTTCTCGCCCCTCGACCTCGAACGCGAGAACCCCAACCTCGTCGGCGGCGACCAGATTTGCGGCAGCCATCATCTGGCGCAGAATTTCCTGTTTCGTCCGGCGCGCGGCTTTGCCGGCTGGAATACGCCGGTCATGAATTTGCATCTCACCGGTGCTGCAACATGGCCGGGCGCCGGCACAGGTGCGGCCTCGGGCTATATGCTCGCCCAACAGCTTGGCGGGAGGTAGAATTCAAAACACTTGCGGGTGAAGGAGAGGCAATGCGCGGTTGCCCCAAGGAGCCTGAACCCACTGCATGATAACGACGCGCATAGAAAACCAACAGGGGAACGACCATGACAATCAACAGACGAGAATTGCTCGGGTATGGCGCAGCAGCACTTGGCGCCACCGTCATCGGCCTGCCGCAAATAGCCAAGGCAGCCGGCGAACTGACCATCGCCTACAACGTCAACCTGCCGTCCTGGGACCCGACAACCGGGCCTTCGGCGGTCAACCCGACGATCCAGGGCCTCTACCAGTCGGTGTTCGATCAGTTCATCCCGCAGAAGCCGGACCTTTCCTTTGCGCCGGGCCTGCTCACCGAATGGGGCTGGAACGACGACCGCAGCAAGATCATGATGACGGTGCGCGAGGGCGTCACCTGGCATGACGGCTCGCCGTTCACCGCCGAGGACGTGGTGTGGTCGCTGCAGCGGGCGGGCGACGAAAAGACCGGGAATCCGATCCAGTTCGTCTGGAAGAACGTCAACAACTTCAAGATCGCCGGCAACAAGATCACTGGCGATGTCGTGCAGTTCGACCCGGTGTATTTTAAGTGGATGTCGTTCCTGACCGGCTACATCATGCCGAAGGCCTACTACGAGAAGGTCGGCGCCGAAGGCTTCGAGAAAGCCCCGATCGGCACCGGCCCTTACATGGTCGACAAGTTCGAGCGCAACGCCTTCCTGCGGCTCAACGCCAACCCGAACTATTGGGGCGGCAAGCCGGCTTTCGAGAATGTGACGATCAAGTTCGTCACCGACGCGGCGAGCCGCGTTGCCGAAATCGAGTCCGGTTCCTCGCAGGTGACGCTCGAAATTCCTTATGAGGAATATGACCGCCTGATCGCCAAGGACGGGCTTGCCGGCTCGTGCAAGAATGTTTCCGACATCGGCATGATCTTCTTCAACGACATCGATGTGATGCTAGACAAGAACGTCCGCCAGGCCGCGGTGATGGCGGTCGACAAGAAGCTGCTCGTCGATCGGCTGCTGCGCGGCTACGGCCAGCCGATCGATACGCTGGAGACGCCGGAATACGAGGCCTATGACGGGTCGATCAAGGTCGAGCACAATCCGGAAAGAGCTAGGGAATTGCTGGCCGCGTCGGGCTACTCGCCGGAGAAGCCGGTCAAGTTCATGATCCAGACGACCAAGGGCTTCAAGCCCAAGGATTACGAGATGATCCAGGCGATCGTCGGCATGTGGCGCAAGGTCGGCATCGAGGCGTCGATCGAGGTCTACGAGATCGCCAAGCACTACGAGCTGCGCGCCGCCGACAAGCTGGCCCCGGCCGCCTTCTACAATTGGGGCAACGCCATCGGCGATCCGACCACCTCGACCGGCTTTGCCACCTATGGCCCGAGCCCGCATTCGGTGTGGGACAGCCAGGATCTGATCGACATGATCAACCCGCTATGGGGCGAGAAGGACGAGACCAAGCGCATCGCCGGCTGGAAGGCTGTCGACAAATACATCGCCGAACAGGCCTATGTGCTGCCGCTGATCCAGTATGCGCAGCCGATCGTGCACGCCAAGGGCGTCAATGTCGTGCAGCATGTTTCCGGCGCGCTGTTGCCGGCTCTGATGACCCCGGCCTGACATCGGCTAGAGATCGCCGCGCGCCGTCCGCAATGACGGCGCGCATTTTCCGCCAGGCATACGGGCGACCATGCTGCTGCAAAGATTCCTGTTCCGTCTTTTGACGATGGCGATCACGCTGCTCGGCGTCGCCGTCGTGGTCTTTGTCGTCATTCGCGTCGCGCCCGGCGATCCGATCGCGATGATGCTGCCTCCCGGTGCAACCGATGCCGACATCGCCCGGTTGCGTGCGCTGTACGGGCTTGACAAGACCATCGTCGAACAGTTCTTCATCTGGCTGTCCGGCGTCGTCAGGGGCGATTTCGGCACCTCTATCTCGCTGCGGCAAGACGTATTGGGGCTGGTCTTCAACCGGCTGCCGGCGACGCTGGAACTCGCCATCGTCGCGTTGCTGATGGCGCTGGCGATCGGCGGCACGACGGCGATCCTTGGCGCGCGCGAACGCGGCACGGCAGTCGAAGCCGGTATCGACATCGCCAGCGGTGCAGCGCTTTCCATTCCCGACTTTTTGTGGGGGCTGGTTCTGATCCTTTTGTTCGGCGTGCTGGTGCCGGTGTTCGACATTTCCGGTAGGGTGTCGCCACAGCTCGACCTGCCCTTCGTCACCCAGTTCTACCTGTTCGAGAGCATGGTGCGGCTGCGCTTCGACCTGACCAAGGACCTGCTCGGGCACCTGCTGATGCCGGCCGTGGCACTGGCGCTGCCGCTCGCCGCGATCATTTCGCAGCTCCTGAAGCAGTCGCTGAAGGAAGTGCTCGACTTCGATTATGTCGTGCTGGCGCGGGTGAAGGGCTTTTCGGAAACGCAGGTCATTTTGCGCGAGGCGCTGAAGAACGCCGCGCTGCCGACGCTCACCCTGGTCGGCGTGCAGTTCACCTTCCTGATCGGCGGCACGGTCATCGTCGAACGGCTGTTTTCCTATGAAGGCCTCGGCAACATGGCGATCGACGCCGTCATCAACCGCGACCTGCCGCTGATCCAGGGCATCGTGCTGGTCTTCGCGCTGCTGTTCGTGCTGATCAACCTCACCGTCGACATGATGTATGCGCTGCTCAATCCGAGGCTGCGGCATGGATGAGGGCCGCATTTCAAGACATGGCTCGGGCGCAAGGCTGTGGCTGGCCGGCGGCTGGCTGCTGCTGGCTTTGCTTGCCGCGATCTTCGCGCCGCTGATCGCACCGCAGGACCCGCTGGCGCAAGATCTGATGTTCGAACGCCTGCCGCCCTTTTGGATGAGCGGCGCGGAGCCCGGCTTCTGGCTCGGCACCGACAGCCTCGGCCGCGATCTCCTGTCACGGCTGATCTTCGGCGCCCGCATCGCCTTCATCGTCGCCTTCGCGGCGGCCTTGGCCGCCTGCCTGGTCGGCTCGACGCTCGGGCTGATCGCAGGTTATTTCGGCGGCTGGGCCGATCGCATCGTCTCGCGCATCGTCGACGTCTGGATGGCGTTTCCGCCGGTGCTGTTCGCCATCCTGCTGGTTGCCGTGCTCGGCACCGGTCTGAGCTCGGTCATTATCGCCATCGCGGTCATCGACTGGACGCGCTTCTGCCGGGTGATCCGTGCCGAGACCATGGGCCAGGCGCGCATGGACTATGTTGAGAACGCCCGCATCGCCGGCTACGGCCGCATCGGCATCATGCTGCGCGAAGTGCTGCCCAACGTGGTGCCATCGATCGTCGCGCTGCTGTCGCTCGAAATGGGCATCGCGGTGATCGTCGAGGCGATCCTGTCCTTCGTCAACCTGTCGATCTCGACCGACGATCCGACCTGGGGCGGCATCATCGCCGAGGGCCGCCTGTCGATCCATCAGGCGTGGTGGGTGCTGGTGTTCCCGCTGGTCACCCTGATCCTGACCGTGCTGTCGTTCAGCCAGTTCGGCGAGGGTCTCAAGGCGCGTTTCGATCCGGTGCTGCGATGAACGCAGCCGCTTGCCTCGATATCACCAACCTCAGCGCCGTGCTGCCGAATGGCGCGCGCGTGCTGCGGTCGGTGTCGCTCTCCGTTCAACCGGGCGAAGTCCGCGCGCTGGTCGGCGAGAGCGGCGCCGGCAAGACGATGATCGGCAAGGCGGTACTCGGCGTGCTGCCGCCCAGCGTGCGCGTCGTCGAAGGCGATATGCTGCTCGAAGGCGAGGACCTCGGCCGGCTGCAGCCGAACGCGAGGCGCACGCTGATCGGAGCGCGCACCGCACTGATCCCTCAAGACCCGTTGACCGCGCTCAATCCGTCGCGCCGCATCGGTCCGCAGATGACGGACCGGCTGGTGCGCATCCTCGGATGGAGTAGGCCGCGAGCCGATCAACGCATCCGCGAATTGCTCGACGAGGTGCAGATCCGCGACCCGGACCGCGTCCTCAAATGCTATCCGCACGAGCTTTCCGGCGGCATGCGCCAGCGCGTGCTGATCGCCGCAGCATTCGCCGCCGAGCCCCGGCTGATCGTCGCCGACGAGCCGACCACGGCGCTAGACGTAACCGTGCAGAAGCAGATTTTGCGGCTGATCGCGCAATTGCAGCGCGAGCACGGCACGGCGATCCTGTTCGTCACCCATGATCTCGGCGTCGTCGCCAAGATCAGCCAGAAAGTGTCAGTGCTCTATGCCGGCAAAGTGGTGGAGGAGGCCGAGACGGCAGCATTGTTCGCGGCTCCGCAGCACCCCTACACACGAGCGCTAATGGCGGCGACACCGCGCTACACCGATCCGTTCGCCTCGCTGAAACCGGTGGACGAGGCGGTATTGGCCAGACTGGCTTCGGAGATCGCCGCTGCCGACCAGGCCTGGAGACGGCCACATGGCTGAGCCGCTGTTTTCCGTGCGCGGGCTGAAGGTCGCGTTGCCCGATATGACGCGCAAACCACTGATCGGCTGGGCGCCGATGGTGCAGATCCTGAAAGGGCTGGACTTCGACCTGCCCAGGGGAGCGGTGACCGGCATCGTCGGCGAATCCGGATCGGGCAAATCGACGCTCGGCCGCGCTTTGGTGCGCCTCTTGGAGCCGAGCGCCGGCAACATCATTTTCGACGGCCGCGATATCACGCATCTGCCGGAGGCGGAGCTCAGGCCGCTGCGCCGCAACCTGCAGATGATCTTCCAGGATCCGATGTCGTCGCTCAATCCGCGCCGCACCATCTTCAGCATCATCGCCGCCCCACTCAGGCAAAACGGGTTTGGCGACAATCTGAAGGGGCGTGTCGCGGAGGCGCTGCAGCGCGTCGGCCTGCCGCAAAGTTTCGCCAGCCGCTACCGTCACCAACTGTCGGGCGGCCAGCGCCAGCGGGTCGGCATTGCCCGCGCTTTGGCGCTGTCGCCGAAATTCGTGCTGGCCGACGAGATCGTCTCCGGCCTCGACGTCTCGACGCAGGCGCAAATCCTGACGCTGCTGGAAAATCTGGCCGCCGAAATGGGCCTGACAGTCGCCTTCATCAGCCACGACCTGTCAGTCATCCGGCGGCTTTGCCGGCAAGTGATCGTCATGCGCGAAGGCGTGATCGTCGAGGCAAGCGCGACGGACGCTTTGTTCGAGAAGCCACAGCAGGCCTACACGCGCGATCTTCTCGCAGCCATCCCGCTGCCCGAGATCGATGACGGCTGGCTGCTGCCCGCGGCGAAGGCGCCGGCATGACATCGGTCGCAACGATCATTCACAGCACATCTCATTCGCACGCCGAAAAGCGGGCCTCGGGCGTGCGCCCGGCAAGTCACCCATGTCCCGCGAGAGGATGACTGAGATGAAGAATGCACTCCTAACTGCAACGCTTGCGGCCGCCGTCCTGGGCACTATCGGTGGAACCATCAGCACAGCCTCAGCCGATTCCATTCCTGGCATGCTCGGACACGATCACACCGGGGTTACGGTGCCCGACATGAAGCAGGCCGTCGACTTCTTCACCGAGATTGTCGGCTGCAAGAAAGCAATGTCCTTCGGCCCGTTCGCCGACGACAAGGGCACGTTCATGCAGGATCTTCTGGGCGTCGACCCCAAGGCGGTGATCGAGGAGATCACCCTGGTCCGTTGCGGCCACGGTTCGAATATCGAGCTGTTCAAATACACAGCGCCGGACCAGAGAGACCTGCAGGCCCGCAACAGCGACATTGGCGGCTTCCACATCGCCTTCTATGTCGACGATATCGCTGCCGCGAAAGCCTATCTCGATGAGAAGGGCGTCAAGACGCGTATGGGGCCGCTGCCGGTTACCGAAGGCCCGGCGGCTGGACAGAGCATCCTCTATTTCCAGGCGCCCTGGGGCCTGCAGCTGGAAGCGATCAGCTATCCCAACGGCATGGCCTATGAAAAGGACGCAGAGACGGTGCTGTGGAGCCCGAAGACCCCGGAAAAATGATCCGGCAAGCGCGTGCTTGCGGGTCTGACCGCAGGCACGCCATAGGCATCTGAGACGAATGCTTCAATTATGAAACTTCAAGGTTGAAATAATTTCCCTCAGGCGCGATACTGGGCGAAAGCGAAGAGGAGATCGCACGAATGAAGGTTGCGGTTCTCGGCGGCGGACCAGCCGGCCTCTACTTTGCCATTTCGATGAAGCTCAGGGACGCCGCACACGAGGTGACGGTGTTCGAGCGCAACCGCGCCGACGACACATTCGGCTGGGGTGTCGTGCTGTCGGCCGAAACGCTCGACAATCTGACCAGGAACGATCCGGTCAGTGCCGTCTGGATCAGGAAGCATTTCGCCTATTGGGACGACATCGCCGTTATCCATGACGGCGTGCGGACGGTCTCGACCGGCCACGGCTTCTGCGGCATCGGCCGCAAGCGCCTGCTCACCCTGCTGCAGCGGCGGGCGCGCGAGCTCGGCGTCAAGCTGGTCTTCGAGACCGATATCGCCGACCCCAAGCCCTATATGGAGACGCACGATCTGGTGGTCGCCGCCGACGGTCTGAATTCGAAGGCACGGAGCGCCTTCGTCGACGTGTTCAAGCCCGATATCGACACCCGCAAATGCAAGTTCGTCTGGCTCGGCACGCAACAGAAGTTCGACGATGCCTTCACCTTCATCTTCGAGAAGACGGAGCATGGCTGGGTGTGGGCGCATGCCTACCAGTTCGACAAAGACACCGCGACCTTCATCGTCGAATGCAGCGAGCAGACCTGGGGGCGCTTCGGCTTCGGCGCGATGTCGCAGCAGGAATCGATCGCCGTCTGCGAACGGATCTTCGCCAGGCATCTCGGCGGCCACGCGCTCATGACCAATGCCAATCACATCAGAGGTTCGGCCTGGATCAATTTTCCACGCGTGCTGTGCGAGCGCTGGTCCTACAGGAATCTGGCGCTGATGGGCGACGCGGCGGCATCAGCGCATTTCTCGATCGGCTCCGGCACCAAGCTGGCGCTGGAAAGTGCGGTGGCGCTGGCCGACTATGTCGAGGCCGAGCCCGACCTCGAGGCCGCATTCCGCAAATATGAAGACGCCCGCCGCACCGAAGTGCTGAAGCTGCAGTCGGCGGCGCGCAACTCGCTCGAATGGTTCGAGGAGGTCGAACGCTATCTCGGCCTCGACCCGGTGCAGTTCAACTATTCGCTTTTGACGCGCTCGCAGCGCATAAGCCACGAGAATTTGCGGCTGCGCGACGCCGAATGGCTGGCCGGCGCCGAAGAGTGGTTTCAGCGTCAGGCGGGCGCCGGCGGCAATAGCCTGCGACGGGCGCCGATGTTCGCGCCTTTCCGGCTGCGTGACATGGCACTGCAGAACCGCATCGTCGTCTCGCCGATGGCGCAGTACAAGGCCGTCGACGGCTGCCCGACCGACTGGCACTTCGCCCACTATGCCGAACGCGCCAAAGGCGGCGCCGGCCTCGTCTATATCGAGATGACCTGCGTCAGCCCGGAAGGTCGCATTACACCAGGTTGTACCGGTTTTTACGCGCCCGAACATGAGGTCGCCTGGAAGCGGCTTGTTGATTTCGTCCATACCGAGACCGAGGCAAAAATCTGCGCGCAGATCGGCCATTCGGGCGCCAAGGGCTCGACCCGGCTCGGCTGGCAGGGAACCGACGTGCCGCTGACATCAGGCAACTGGCCCGTGATGGCGGCGTCGGCGGTGGCATGGTCGCCTGAGAATCAGCTGCCGAAGGCGATGGACCGCGCCGACATGGAAATGGTGCGCGACCAGTTCGTCGCTTCGGCCGAGATGGCGGCGCGCTGCGGCTTCGACATGCTGGAGATCCACGCCGCGCACGGCTATCTCCTGTCCTCCTTCATCACGCCGCTGACCAACCAGCGGACGGATGCCTATGGCGGCTCGCTCGAAAACCGCATGCGTTATCCCTTGGAAGTCTTCCATGCCGTGCGCGTCGCCTGGCCGGCGGAAAAGCCTGTTTCAATGCGCATCTCGGCCAATGACTGGGTCGGCATTGAAGGCGTGACGCCAGCCGATGCGGTCGAAATCGCGCGGCTGCTGCATGAGGCCGGCGTCGACATCTGCGACGTGTCGGCCGGCCAGACCTCGGCCGAGGCAAGGCCGGTGTATGGCCGCATGTTCCAGACGCCGTTTTCCGACCGCATCCGCAATGAGGTCGGCATGGCGACCATGGCGGTCGGCAACATCTACGAACCGGACCATGTCAATTCGATCCTGATGGCCGGCCGCGCCGATCTCGTCGCGATGGCAAGGCCGCATCTCGCCGATCCCTACTGGACGCTGCATGCGGCCGTCACGCTCGGCGACCGCGGCGTCAAATGGCCGGATCCCTATCTGCCTGGCCGCGACCAGATCTATCGACTGGCCGAGCGCGACGCGGCAATGGGGCTGAAAGTATGAGCGCCGTCGCAAAGATAGGGGGACGGCATGCGCTGGTCACCGGCGGCGGCTCCGGCGTTGGTCGGACCATCGCGCTGGCGCTCGCCGACGCCGGCATCGATGTCACCATCTGCGGCCGGCGCGAAGCAGCGCTTGCCGAGGTCGCCAGGGAAAACGACCGCATTTTCGGCATCGCTGCCGACGTCACCGATGAGGCGGCAATGACGTCTCTCTACAGCCAGGCGGAGGCGGCGCGCGGGCCGATCGATATCGTCGTCGCCAATGCCGGCATGTCCGGCAGCGCGCCAGCACAGCGGACCTCGCTCGCGGACTGGCAGCGGACGCACGACGTCAACCTGACCGGCGCATTCCTGACGGTGAAGCCGGCGCTGGCCGGCATGGTCGCACGGAAGACAGGCAGGATCATCTTCGTTGCATCGACGGCCGGGCTAAAGGGCTATCCTTATGTCGCCGCTTACGTTGCCGCCAAGCATGGCGTCGTCGGCCTAATGCGAGCGCTGGCGGTCGAGACGGCCAAATCCGGGGTGACGGTCAACGCCGTCTGCCCGGGCTTCGTCGAAACCGAGATGCTGGAAGGCGCCATCCAGCGTATCGTCGAAAAGACCGGTCGCACGGTTGAAGAAGCAAGGACGAGCCTTGTCTCGACCAACCCGCAAGGCCGCTTCATCCAGCCCGAAGAGATTGCAGCCGCGGTGCTGTGGCTGTGCGGCGATGCGGCCCAATCGATCACCGGACAGACGATTTCGATCTCGGGAGGCGAGACATGGTAGCCGGTCCCCTGCCCGCGCCGTCCGGACCCGGCAAGGATCGGCTGCGGCTGTGGGTAAGGCTGCTGCGCGCCTCGCGCAGCATCGAGGCCGAGCTGCGCGAGCGCCTGCGGCAGGAATTCAACACGACGCTGCCGCGCTTCGACGTGATGGCGGCACTCTACCGCGCGCCGGAAGGCATGTTGATGAGCGACCTGTCGCGCTTCCTGCTGGTGTCCAACGGCAATGTGACCGGGATCGTCGACCGGCTGGTTTCGGAAGGGCTGGTAACCCGCGCCCGGCGCAATGGCGACCGCCGCACCTCGATGGTGCGATTGACGGAGGAAGGTTCGATGGCTTTCGCTTTGATCGCCGCCGCGCATGAAAGCTGGATCGGCGAGCTGCTGGGCAATGTAAGCGAGGACGAGGCGCGCCGGCTGACCGGCATGCTGGATTCCTTCCGCAGCAATTGGGAGGGACGGGAATGACAAAAATGGCCGGCCGCAAGCCGAAGCATTTCCTCTGGCAGGTCGAAGGCAAGATCGCAAATATCCGGCTCGACCGGCCGGAGCGCAAGAACCCGCTGACCTTCGAAAGCTATGCCGAGCTGCGCGATACTTTTCGCGACCTCGTCTACGCCGAGGATGTCGATGCGGTGGTGTTCCTGCCTAATGGCGGCAATTTCTGCTCCGGCGGCGATGTTCACGACATCATAGGCCCGCTGGTGAAGATGGACATGAAGGAGTTGCTCGGCTTCACCCGAATGACCGGCGATTTCGTCAAGGCGATGCTGAACTGCGGCAAGCCGATCATTGCGGCGGTCGACGGCGTGGCGGTGGGCGCCGGCGCCATCATCGCCATGGCGTCCGACATCCGCATCGCGACCCCTGAGGCCAAGACCGCGTTCCTGTTCACGCGTGTCGGTCTTGCCGGCTGCGACATGGGCGCCTGTGCGATCCTGCCGCGCATTATTGGGCAGGGCCGCGCCGCCGAGCTGCTCTACACCGGCCGGACGATGAGTGCCGAGGAAGGCGAGCGCTGGGGTTTCTACAACCGGCTGGTCGATGCGGCGGCACTTGAGGCCGACGCACTCGACCTGGCCGCGCGCATCGTTTCCGGCCCGACCTTCGCCCACGGCATCACCAAGACGCAGCTGAACCAGGAATGGTCGATGGGTCTCGAGCAGGCGATCGAGGCGGAAGCGCAGGCGCAGGCGATCTGCATGCAGACCGGCGATTTCAGGCGGGCGTATGAGGCTTTTGTGGCCAAGGAAAAACCGGTGTTCGAGGGTAATTGAGGATGTTTTCTTCAATCAGAATGGACACGTTGGCGGGACAGCGCCCCCCTCTGGCCTGCCGGAATGTCCGGCAGGACAGAGGAGGGCGCCGTAGAGTCCCGAAGCATAGCGGAGGCAGAAGTGCCTGACCGGTCCTTCCTCAACTGGCCGTTCTTCGAGGACCGCCATCGCGAGCTTGCCGAGCGGCTGGACGCCTGGTGCGGAAGAAACCTGCCGGTCGCGCATGACGATGTCGATGCCGCCTGCCGCGAGCTGGTGGCGAAGCTCGGCCAAGACGGCTGGTTGAAACCGACGGCGCTCGACATCGCAGACCCCGGGCCGCTTGACGTGCGCACGCTGTGCATTACGCGCGAGACGCTGGCCCGGCATGACGGACTGGCCGACTTCTCCTTCGCGATGCAAGGGCTCGGCACCGGGGCGCTCAGCCTGTTCGGAACGCCCGACCAGCAGCGCTGGCTGGCGAAGACACGCGCCGGCGAAGCGATTTCCGCATTCGCGCTGTCGGAGCCACGCTCCGGATCGGACGTCGCCAATATAGAGATGACGGCCGCGCGCGACGGCGAGGACTATGTTCTGTCAGGCGAAAAGACCTGGATTTCCAATGGCGGCATTGCCGATCTCTACGTCGTTTTCGCCCGCACTGGCGAGGCGCCCGGCGCCAAGGGGCTTTCCGCCTTCATCGTGCCTGCAGACACCGAGGGCCTCACTATCGCCGAGCGGCTGGAGGTGATCGCGCCGCATCCGCTTGCACGCCTGTTCTTCGACAATGTCCGCGTTCCGGCCTCGGCATTGATCGGCGAGCCAGGCGACGGTTTCCGTCTCGCCATGTCGGTGCTCGACGTGTTCCGCTCGACGGTCGGCGCGGCGGCACTCGGCTTTGCCCGGCGCGCCCTGGACGAAAGCATCACAAGAGTGGCCGAGCGCAAACTGTTCGGCGCTACGATGGCCGAGCTGCAAATGGTGCAGGGCCACATCGCCGACATGGCGCTTGATGTCGATGCCGCCGCCCTGCTGGTCTACCGCGCCGCCTGGACAAAGGACATGGGCGCCGCCCGTGTCACCCGCGAGGCGGCGATGGCCAAGCTGTTCGCCACCGACAGAGCGCAAGAGGTGATCGACAAGGCCGTGCAGCTGCATGGCGGCGACGGCGTCCGCAAGGGCCACATCATCGAGAGCCTCTATCGCGAGATCCGTGCGCTGCGCATCTATGAGGGCGCGTCCGACGTGCAGAAGGTGGTCATCGCCAGGCAAGTGATGGGAGCGGCCTGAGACCGAGCTTGCGACAGAAAATTGCTGGTTTCGAATTTTGAACACTGCGACCGGATTTGAGTATCAGGAGGCTTGACATGCACACCATCCTGCAACCGGAAGGCTGGGCGAAACCAATCGGTTACGCCAATGGCGTCGCCGCGCGGGGGCAGCTGATCTTCATCGGCGGGCAGGTCGGCTGGACCGGGCAAGGCCAATTCGAAACCGATGATTTTGTCGGCCAGGTGCGGCAGACGCTTAACAATATCGTCGCGGTGCTCGCCGAGGCCGGCGCCAAGCCTGAGCATATCACCTCGATGACCTGGTACTTTACCGACAAGGCCGAGTATCTGGCCAACCTCAAGGGGATCGGCGAGGCCTATCGCGAGGTCATCGGACGACATTTCCCGGCCATGGCCGCCATGCAGGTGATGGCGCTGGTCGAAGATCGCGCCAAGGTGGAGATCCAGGCGACAGCGGTGATCCCGGAGTAATGATAGCCCTCTTGAGGTAAGCAATTGTCGAAGTAGGCGCCGCCCCTCACCTGCCTGCCGGCATCCTCTCCCCGTAAACGGGGCGAGGGACGCTTTCACCAACGATTTCGCCAATCACCAGCGCTGCAGAATCAAGTGCCGAGGTTCCGGCCGTCTTCTTTCTCCCCGTTCACGGGGAGAAATGCCCGGCAGGGCAATGAGGGGCAGCACCAACATTCGGAACTTCGATCAGGCGTCATTGCCTCTGCCTTGACGGCCGAGTGACTTGGCTCCCCGCATATTTTGTGATCAGATGATCACGTTCCTGCTTCGGCTGGGCGACCACAGCGTGCCGCTTGCACATAGCTTCTGTCGAAACCCAAGGAAACCAAAATCGTGGCTCTGGGATTTGAACCTGTATCGGGACGTGTGACCGTCCAGGATGGCGTCTACCAGCAGCTTCGGCATGCCTTGATGGTCGGCAGCTTCGATCCGGCACAGGTGCTGACAATTGCCTCGCTGGCCGAAGCCTTTGGCACCTCGAACATGCCGGTGCGCGAGGCCTTGCGGCGGCTCGCCGCCGAGAATGCGCTGGAGATATCGCAGAACGGCTCGGCCTGCGTACCGGTCGTGACCCGCGCGCGGCTCGACGATCTCTGCCGGGCGCGCGTCGCCGTCGAAGGGCTGGCGGCCGAGCTCGGCGCGCCGCGCCTGACCACTTCCGACATAGCCACATTGCAGCAGATCACTGCCGACCAGCAGGCGATCGGGCGCAACGGCAGCATTTACGAGCTGATCGCCAAGAACCAGCAGTTTCACTTCACCATCTACCGCGCCTCCGGCTCCGATGTGCTGTTTCAGTTGATCGAGACACTGTGGCTGCGCTTCGGCCCCTATATGCGGCTGTTGTCCAACCATGTCGCGCCTTTGATGCGCGCCGGCACGATGGAGCCGTCCGGGCGGCACACTGCGATCATCGCAGCACTGAAGGATCGCGACTTTCCTCGTGCCCGCGAAGAGGTGGTTGCCGACATCAGGTCGACGCAGGAGACGCTGCGCGCGATCTGCCCCGACGTGCCGGAACCCAGGCTGGTCGAGTTCGCTGGATTCGGCAAGGCCTCCTGAAGCTCCGCTGCGGGTTGAACGCAAGATCGATGCCGGAAAGAGCCGACCCGCGACCGCTCGTGGCCGGAAAAAATCGTCCGATTTTCGCTATTGATTGCATTTCTTCGCGGCCAGCGATTGAACCAGATTTCGTTCTGTGATCACATGATCACAAGGGAGCAAAAGCGTAGTGTCTGGTTATTTTCTCTACCACTCGATCGGAACGTTTCCCGGCAAAGCGGAGCGCATGGCTGCTGCCCTGTCGGAATTCTCGGGCGTCTGGTCGGCAGAAGACGACGGCCAGTGGCCGGCGGCCCTTGCCGCGCGGCAGCGCTTCGTCGATGCCTGGGGTCGGCTGATCGAAGCCCCGCAAGGTACCCTGACCACCGCCGAGAACGTCACGTCAGCCCTATACAGCCTGATCGGCGCCCTGCCGTCAGAGCGTCTGGTGGGAAAGCGCCTGCTGGTCGCGGCCGACTGTTTTCCGAGCCTGCACTTCCTGCTTACCGGACTTGCCGACCGCTTCAACTTCGTGCTCGACACCGTGCCGCTGCGGCCGGGCGAGAGCTGGGTGCGCGACGAGGATTTCATCGCCCGCTGGCAGGACGATGTCGGTCTGGCCTTGCTGACCTTCGTCACCTCGACGGCCTCGCACCGCTGCGACGTGGCGCGGCTCGCCGAGCATGGCCGGGAGATGGGCAGCATCGTCGGTGTCGACATCACCCAAGGGGTCGGCGTGACGCCCTTCTCGATTGCGAAGACGCCAGTCGATTTCGTCGTCTCGACCTCATTGAAATGGCTGTGCGGCACTTCCGGCGCGGGCATCCTGCAAGTGGCGCCCGATCTTTTGGCAACATGCCGGCCTGAGCTCCGCGGCTGGTTCAGCCAGCCGAACCCGTTCTCCTGGGATCTCGACAGTTTTTCCTATGCCAGCGATGCGCGCCGTTTCGACCATGGCACGCCGGCCATCCTGGCCAGTGTTGCATCGCTGCCCGGCCTCGAATGGGTCGCCGAGACAGGCATCGACGCTATCCGCGCACAGAACGGCAACATGACCGAGCGCATCATAGGTTACGCGCTGGACAATGGCTGGGCGGTCCGCTCGCCGCTCGATCCAGACCAGCGCGGCGGCAGCGTCATGCTGGCCTTGCCGCAAGGCGTCGACCCGGTGAAAACGGTGTCGACGCTGCGCCGCGAGCGACTTTACTGCGACGCGCGCGGCGCGACGCTCAGGCTGTCGCCCGGTATGGTCACCACGGACGACGCGGTGGACGCACTGCTGCAGCGTCTGCAGCAGTTGATCGGCTCGCGGCAACGCCGCGCATCCTGACTTCAGGCGCCGCCTCGCCTGCAGTGCCCGGAAATACGGCGCTGAAAGCGGCGGAAGTGAAAAGCGCCACAGGGAGTGGCCGAACCAGAGGGAACGAAAATGAGCTTCACTCGCCGTAATCTGCTTCTTCTCGCTGCCGCCATCGGCATCGCCGCCGGCCCAGTCGCCGCCTATGCCGCGGAAGTGCTGAATGTCGGCGCCTATCCGACCAATCCGCCTTTCGAATACAAGAACGAAAGCGGCACTTTCGAGGGTTTTGAAGTCGACATCGTCAACGAGGCAGCCAAGCGCATCGGCATGACCACCGAAATTGCCGACCTCGGATTTCAGGCCCTGTTCGCCGCCACGACGTCGAAGCGCATCGACGTTGCCATCTCGTCGATCACGATCACCCCTGAGCGCTTGAAGTCGCAGGCGTTCACGCAGCCCTACTATGATTCCCACATGGGCATCGCCGCCAAGGCCGACAGCCCGATCAAATCCGAGGCCGACCTCAAGGGCAAGATCATTGGCGTGCTGTCCGGCTCGACCGGCGAAGCCTGGACCAAGCAGCACCAGGAGGCCGGCGGGTTCAGCGAGGTGAAGGGCTACGACACGCAGCAGAACCTGCTGCTCGATCTCAGCGCCGGTCGCGTCGACGCCGCAGTCAGCGACATTCCGGGCCTGGAATACTCCTTCACCCGGATGAAGGACCTCGCCGTAAAAGAGCGTATCAAGACCGGCGAGCAGTACGGCCTGATGATGGCCAAGGACCACCCGCTGCTCGGCAAGCTGAACGACGCGCTGACGGCGATGAAGAAGGACGGCACGCTGGCCGCGATCCACAAGAAGTGGTTCGGCAGTGACGCACCCGCCGATTCTTCGACCGTCAAGGAAATGCCAATCCCGAAGGCCTGAGCGGCAGCGGCTGAAATCGAGCCGGCTTTCCACACCGGCACGATTTTATGGACAGCGTTGCTCGCCCTCCTGGACGTGCAACGGACGCCGTAGCCCTTCGACTTTCACTCATGATCCGTTCCGAAACCCGATTTCGGGTTTCGGCAGCATGCTTTAGCGTCGCGGGACGCCAAATCTTTCGGGAATGCTCCCCATGTCGCTGCTCGAGACCTTCTTCAACGCCGATGTCATGATCTCCAGCCTGCCGGCGCTGCTGCGCGGCTTCCTGAACACGCTGCTGCTCGGGCTGTTGAGCATCGGCATCGGTATTCCCGTCGGCCTGGTGATCAGCCTGATACGGCTCTACGCGCCGAAGCCGCTGCGGCTGCTGGCGGTCGGCTATATCGATATTTTCCGGGCGATGCCGGTGCTGGTCGTGCTGATCCTGATCTACTACGCGCTGCCGTTCCTCGGCATACGCCTGTCGTCCTGGACCTTCGCTGTAACGGCATTCGCCATCATCATGGCGGCTTATTCGGCCGAGGTGTTCCGGTCCGGCATAGAAAGCATTCCGCGCGGCCAGTTCGAGGCGGCGCAGGCACTCGGCCTGCCGTTTTTACTGACCTTGCGCAAGGTGGTGCTGCCGCAGGCGATCCGCGTGGTCATTCCGCCGATGACCAGCAACTGCGTTTCGATGTTCAAGGACACCTCGCTCGCCTCAACCGTGGCGCTGCCCGAATTGCTGAAGGAAGCAACCAACGCGCAGTCGCTCTACGCCAACCCCTCGCCGCTGATCGGCGCGGCGCTGGTCTATCTCCTCTTTCTCTGGCCGATGGTCCGCCTCGTCAGCCTGCTGGAACGCCGCTTCAAAACGGAAAAGACCCGCTGACGTCGCCAGTTTCTCATCTGTCAATTTTCGCTTCCCAATCTGTCAGGCACTTCGCAGGAGACCATCTTGAACAAGCATCAGACCCCCAGTGCGAGCGACGTCTCCGCAGCCTTCCCGGTCGACAAGATCCGCTCCATGTTTCCGGCCCTACAGCAGGCCGGCGACTTCATCTTCATGGACAATGCCGCCGGCGCGCAGATCCCGCAAAGCGTGCTCAACGCGGTCACCAACCATCTGGTCGCACATAATGTGCAGCGTGGCGGCCGCTATGGCCGCAGCGTCACTGTGGACCAAGCGATCGCCGATGCGCGCGAAAGCGTGGCGCTGCTGATCAATGCGTACAGCCCTGCGGAAATCTGTTTCGGTATGAACGCAACCTCGTTCATCCGCCTTGTCAGTCTCGGTATCGGCCAGATGCTTCAGGAGCGCGACGAGATCGTCATCACCGACATGGACCACGACGCCAACATCGCGACCTGGCTGGCGCTGGAGCCAGCCGGCGCGAAGTTCAAATGGTGGCGGATGCGCGAGGACGGCAATCTGCATGTCGACGATTTGCGCCCGCTGATCTCCGACCGCACCCGCCTCGTAGCCTGCACGGTGACGGCGCATTCGATCGGCTCGATCGTCGATGTCGCTGCAGTCGCTGACATCGCGCATGCGGCCGGCGCCGAAGTGTTCCTCGACTGCGTGCATTACGGGCCGCACGGGCTGATCGACGTGCAGGCCTGGGATTGCGACTACCTGGTCTGCTCCGGCTACAAGAATTTCTCGCCGCATATGGGCTTCCTGTGGGGCCGTTTCGAGACGCTGAAGCGGCTGCCGACGTTCCGCGAGGACTTCATTCCCGACGAGCCGCCCTACAAGGTCGAGGCCGGCACCTTCATCTACGAGAATGTCTCCGGCATGGATGCCGCGGTGCGCTATCTCGAATCGATCGGCCGCAACTTCCTGGCCGAGAGCAACCGGTCGCGGCGCGACAATATCGTCGCCGGCATGAACGCCATCCGCGACTATGAGCTGGTGCTGGCGCGCAAAATGCTCGGCGTGCTCAAGGAGTGCGGCGCGACGATCTATGGCGTCACCGACGAGGCCCACCTCAACGAGCGGGTGCCGACCTTCTGCTTCAACATCGGCGCGCTGTCGCCGCAGATGATCGTCGAGGCGATGGCCGAGATGCAGATCGGCATCCGCGACGGCCATATGTACGCGCCGCGGCTGATGAAGCGACTGAACCTCAGCATGGACAGCGGCGCCATCCGCGCCTCGCTGGTGCATTACAACACGGTCGGGGAAGTCCGGCGCTTCGGCGAGGCGCTGCGCGCCATCATCGCAAAGCTGTCCTGATTGGCGTCTGGAGCGAGATACATTTAGGTTGAACCAGGCATCTCGCTCTATCTGTTTTTAGCTGCATTTGTGCGACGCCAAGTGGTTCCACTTGGCTGCAAAACTCTCGAGGTCGAAACTCGATCACCTTGCAGCCGCCAATGGCGGAGAGAAATGGACGTCAAGAACGCGCCAACTGCGGACCTCTACGAACGCCAGCGTGAAGGTCTGGTCTCAAACCCTTGCCGGACTTTACCATCCAGAAGGCGCGGCGCGCCGCATGCTTGCCGCGGGGGCTCCTTGTCCAGAGTTTCAATGAGCGGGCACTCAGGCAACGTGCCTTGGGCAATGCAGGTCCTGGAACAGAGGGGTCACCACATCGTGAAATCCTGTTGTGAGAAATCGGCGTAGGCTATGGGCGATGTTGAATGAAACGCTATCCCAGAGACGGGAGGAGCATATGCTGTCGCGTCGTGAAGTGTGCATGACAGGCGCTATGTTGGTCTTTGGCCTGACCATCTCCGATCCGGTGTGGGCGCAAGAGCCGGGCGAGAAGGGTGCGCTGCGGCTGGCGATCAAGGGCTACGATCCGGTCGCGTATTTCAGCGAGCGGCGACCTGTGGTTGGCAAAGAGGAGTTCGAGTACCCCTGGGACGAGGTGCGCTACCGCTTCGCCTCGGACCGACACATGTCGACATTCCGCGGCGATCCGGACCGCTATACCCCCCAGTTCGCCGGTTCGTGCGCCATGGGCATCTCCAAGGGCGTGAAGGTCGAGGCTGACCCTGCAAACTGGCTCATCTCCGATGGTCGTCTCTTTGTATTCGCAAGCCCGAAGGCTCGGGAGCGCTTCCGGGCCGACGCGCGGGGCGAGGCCGCGGCTGCAGACAGCAATTGGCAACTGCTCCAGGACGCCCCGTTCGGCACAAGCCTCGCGCATTGAGGCGGTGCCTCAGCTCAAACCGGCCTTGCGCAGTCCCTCGATGAGATAATCGTGGTGCGCCCGGTTCTGAAATCGTGAACCGAAGGTCTGCGGGTCGAAGACGGGCAGCCGGTGCCTGACCGTCTCGGCCATGCGTTCCGCATCGGCTGTGCGCCCGAGTTGTCCATACGTCGCCGCCAGCAGCACAGGGAAGAAGATGAAGTCCGGATTGCGCAGCGCTTCCCGCTCGAGAAACCTTGCAGCGTCGTCGTGGCGGCGCAAGGAGTAATACGCGAGCCCGAGAGCAAAGGCCTCTTGGGGGCCTAGGTTCGGATTGAGGGTGAACGCCGTCTCTAGAGCGGCAACCGCCTCCTCGAGGCGACCCGCCCAGAGCAGGATCGCGCCACGCTGAGAGTGGCTGGCCGCATCGCTTGGGTTGAGCAGCAGCGCACGGTCAATTTCGACCAACGCCCGGTCGTATTGAAGTTGCATGGTGTGCACCTGACTCAAGAGCTGGTGCGCGTCGAGATTGTCCGGGTCGAGCGACAGCGCCCTGCCGGCGAGTTCCTCACTCCGCGCCAGCATGTCCTCGGGGAACTCAGTCCATCCGAGGGTCGCCATGTCCTGATAGGCAAGGCCCAGCCCGGCATATGCAGCCGCGTACTTGGGATCGAGCTGCATCGCCTTCTCGAAGTAAAGCCGCGCCTCGCGATTGCCGGACCGGGTGTTGCGCCGCAGTTCGGCGCGTCCGCGCAGCACGAGATCGTAAGCGTCGAGATTGTCGGGCGGCTCGGCGAGCGCGCGTTGCTCCTCGACGCGAGTTAGGTTGGCGGCAAGAGTTCCGGCGACGCGCCGCGTGATTGCGTCCTGCAAGGCAAAGACATCCTTAAGCTGCTCTTCGAATCGCTCTGACCAGAGCAGGATGCCCTGATCGGAATCGGTCAGGCGGATCGAGATACGCACACGGTCGGCAGCGCGCCGCACGCTCCCTTCGATCAGATATCGCACGCCGAGTTCGCGACCCACATCCACCGGTCGCGCCGCCTTGCCCTTGTAAGGAAGCGTGGCGTTGTAGGCCATCACCGTCAGCGACGAGAAGCGGCCAAGCGCATTGATGATGTCCTCCGTGACGCCGTCGCTGAAATAGTCGTTCGCAGGGTCCCCACTTTGGTTGACCAACGGCAGAACCGCCACGCTCGGCCTCGCCTGCAGTGCAGGCCTGCTCGTCGGGGGTACGGACGGCGACGCGATCGGCGGCGCGATTGAATCTAGCAGCCCATACGCTACGACCGCGACCAGTGCTGCTGTCGCCATCACGCCAGTGATAAGGGCGCCAATGATAAGCCGCGGCATACGTCGACGAGGCTCCGCTGTGCCCGTCGGCGGCGCCGTTTTCTCGCCAACTGCCGCCAGACGATATACCCTCACCGGTCGGGCGATGTTCTTAAGCGTTTTCTCGCCGAGATCTTCCCAGGCAAATGTAATATGGCCGCGTAACTGGTCAACGACCGCCGCGGACGTGTACACGCCGCCGGGTTCGGCCAGCGACTGAAGGCGCGCCGCGACATTGACCGCGTCGCCGAAGATGTCGCCATCGCGGACCTTGACGTCACCAAGAGTTATGCCGATCCGGAGCCATTGCTTCCTTGTCTCGGGAACGTCCACGTTGCGCGAGCGCAGGCCTTCCTGGATCGCAAGCGCAGCGTGCGTCGCGGCGATCGGGCTTGCGAACTCGGCCAGGAAGCCATCGCCGGTCGTCTTGACGATGCGCCCACGGTGGCCGGCGATGGCCGGTTCAACCAGCTCCGTCATATGAGCGGCGAGCGCCGCCAGCGTGCCTTCCTCGTCCTCTCCGATCATGCGGCTGTAGCCGGCCACATCGGCGCACAGCACGGCAACGAGCTTGCGATCGGCGTCGAGATTGGTCATCCGGAACTGCCTTCTGACGCGTCCACCGCGCCGACCCCGATCTTCCGGCGACGGCGCACTGGGTGGCAAAGTCTACACCCGATTGATGCAGTCGCCATCAAGGCATTCCGCCGTTTGTCGGTCTGCAACGGTGCTTTCCGGGGTTGGAAGACGCTCGGCCGACCTGTCAGCAAGGTCTGGATAGGGTCAAACCCGGTCATTCAGAGTAGTTGGGCTTTGACTCTAGGCGGCCTTCTTCTTCGCCAGCCTTGCCTTGATCGAGGCCACGTCGGCGCGCGGCGTGGCGGCGAACAGCGTCTTGGTGTAGCTGTGCTTGGGGTCGGCAAAGACCTCGTCGCGTGGGCCATATTCGACGGCCTCGCCGTAATACATGACCATCACGTCATCGGCGATGTAGCGCACCACCGAAAGGTCGTGGCTGATGAAGACATAGGTCAGCTTGAACTCGTCCTGCAGGTCGGCGAGCAGATTGAGCACCTGCGCCTGCACCGACAGATCGAGCGCCGAGACCGGCTCGTCGAGGACCAAAAGGCTCGGATTGAGCATCAGCGCGCGAGCAATGGCGATGCGCTGGCGCTGGCCGCCCGAGAACATGTGCGGGTAGCGGTTGTAGTGTTCCGGTCCGAGGCCGACCTTCTTCAGCATCTTCATGGCGAGATCGCGCCGTTCGTCGGCCGGCTTGTCGGTGTTGATGAGCAGCGGCTCGCCAAGCACGTCGCCGATCTTCTGGCGCGGATTGAGCGAACCATAAGGGTTCTGGAAGACGATCTGCACCTTGCGGCGCATCTCCTTCGACAAGCCATCCCTGGCGATGTCGACCTTGTTGCCGTCGATGAAGAGCTCGCCCGCTGTCGGGGGGTCGATCAGGGTGATGATGCGGGCCAGCGTTGACTTGCCGCAGCCGCTTTCGCCGACGATGGCCAGCGTCTTGCCCTTGTCGACGCTGAACGAGACGCCCTTGACCGCATGCACCGTGCGCGAGGGACGAAACAAGCCGCCGCCGACATAATAGTCGCGCACGATGTTCTTGCCTTCGAGAACCGTCACACTCATAGCGCGGCCCCCGTTGCAGAACCGGCTCCCGCAGCAGAGGGGGCCGGTTCGAACAGCATGTCGGAAATGGTCGGCAGCCGGTCGCCGACGGCGTTTTCCGGCAGCGCCGACAGCAGCGCGCGCGTGTAGTTGCTCTTCGGCTGCTCGAACAGCGACAGCACGTCTGCCTCCTCCATCTTGCGGCCCTTGTACTGGACGATGACGCGGTCCGCGGTCTCTGCCACGACGCCCATATTATGGGTGATCATGATCAAGCCCATGCCGTATTTGGCCTGCAGCCCGACCAAAAGGTCGAGGATCTGCTTCTGGATAGTGACGTCGAGGGCGGTGGTCGGCTCGTCGGCGATCAGCAGCTTCGGATTGCAGGCGATGGCGATGGCAATCATGACGCGCTGGCACTGGCCGCCCGACATCTGGTGCGGGAACGAATTCAGCCGCTCTTCCGGATCGGCAATGCCGACCAGCTTCATCAGCTCGATCGCACGGGCCCGGCGCTGGGCGCGGTCCATGCCCATGTGGAAGCGCAGCACCTCCTCGATCTGGAAGCCGGCGGTGAAGCACGGATTGAGGCTGGCGATCGGCTCCTGGAAGATCATCGAGATGTCCTTGCCGACGATCTTGCGGCGCTCGGACGGGCTGAGCTGAAGCAGGTCGATCCCGTCGAAGGCCATGCGGTCGGCCTTCACCGTCGCAGTGTTCGGCAACAGCCCCATCACCGCCAGCATCGCCACCGATTTGCCGGAGCCGGATTCGCCGACGATCGCCAGCACCTCGCGCGGCTCGATCGACAGGTCGATGCCTTGCACGGCCATGAACGGACCAGCGGCGGTATCGAAGGACACGGTGAGGTTCTTGATCTCGAGAAGAGGCATGGTCACGACCTCTTCAGCTTGGGGTCGAAGGCATCGCGCAGGCCATCGCCGATCAGGTTGATGGCAAGCACAGTGATCAGGATGGCAAGGCCGGGGAAGGTCACCACCCATGGCGCGCGCAGGATGAACTCGCGTGCCGTGGCCAGCATGGTGCCCCATTCCGGCGTTGGCGGCTGCGCGCCGACGCCAAGGAAGCCGAGAGCCGCGGCCTCAAGAATGGCGTTGGAGAAGGACAGCGTCGCCTGCACGATCAGCGGTGCCATGCAGTTCGGCAAGATCGTCTTCACCATCAGCCTGAGATGACTGGCACCGGCCACCTTGGCGGAGATCACATATTCGGGGTTCTTTTCGGCCATCACCGCCGCTCGCGTGAGCCGCGCGAAATGCGGCTGCAGCACCAGCGCAATCGCCAGCATGGCGTTGAACAGGCCAGGCCCGAGGATCGCCACCAGAACCAGGGCGAGGAGCAGCGACGGGAAGGCCAGAATGACGTCCATGACGCGCATGATCAGCGTATCGACCCAGCCGCGGAAATAGCCGGCGAGCACGCCGAGGATGATGCCGCTGGTCAGCGAGAAAACGACGACGACCAGACCGATGAACAGCGAGAACCGCGCTCCGAAAATCAACCGCGAAAGCATGTCGCGGCCGACGGCGTCGGTGCCGAGCAGGAACATCGATCTGCCGCCCTCCTGCCAGGCCGGCGGCGTCAGCAGCGCATCGCGAAACTGTTCGTCAGGCGAATGCGGCGCGACCAGCGGCGCGAAAATCGCCACCAGCACCAGGGCCGAGAACACGACCAGGCCGATGACAGCGCCGGTGTTCATCGAGTAGTAATGCCAGAACTCGGTGAAGGCGCGTTGCCGGCCGCCGGGCGGAATGGAGGCGGCGGTGGCTTCTGCCGTGGTTTGGTCGGTCATCTCACTGCACCCGGATACGTGGGTTGATGACGGCGTAGAGCACGTCGACGATCAGGTTCACCGCCATGACGATCAGCGCGATGATCAGCAAGCCGCTCTGGACGACGACATAGTCGCGCTTGGCGATCGCGTCGATCATCCACTTGCCGATACCGGGCCAGGAAAAGATCGTTTCAGTCAGAATGGCGCCCGCCATCAGCGTGCCGACCTGCAGGCCGATGGTGGTGACGACAGGGATCAGCGCATTGCGAAAAGCGTGGAGCCCGATGACGCGACGCGGCGCCAGGCCCTTGGCGCGGGCGGTGCGGACGTAGTCCTCGCCCAGCACCTCCAGCATCGCCGACCGCGTCTGGCGCGCTATGACGGCGAGCGGGATCGTCGCCAGCACGATCGCCGGCAGGACCAGATGACTGGCGGCGGACCTGAAAGCGCCGCTCTTGCCGGAGATCAGGCTGTCGATCAGCATGAATCCCGTCGTCGGCTTGAAAAAATACTGAAGGCCGATGCGGCCGGAAACCGGCGTCCAGCCGAGATAGCCGGAGAAGAAGATGATGAGCAGCAGCCCCCACCAGAAGATCGGCATCGAATAGCCGGTCAGCGCCACACCCATCGTCGCCTGGTCGAACCATGATCCGCGCTTGACCGCGGCGAAGATGCCGGCGGGAATGCCGATGAGTACGGCGATGATCAGCGCGATCGTCGCCAGTTCCAGCGTGGCTGGAAACAGCGCCTGGAATTCACCGAGCACAGGCCGCTTGGTTGCGAGCGATATGCCGAAGTCGCCGGTCAGGACCCTGCCGATATACTCCAGATACTGGACGACATAGGGCCGGTTGTAGCCAAACCGCTCGATAAGCTCCGCGTAGCGTTCGGGGCTGACGCCGCGCTCGCCGGCCAGGGCCAGGATCGGATCGCCCGGCAGAAGACGGACGAAAGCGAACGCCGCCAGCGATATGCCGAACACGGTCGGGATGATCAAGGCGAGCTTGTGGAGGAGATAGCGGAGCATCTTACTTCATAGAACGGCGGCGCCGGAAGTCCAGCGCCGCCGTCCAGTTTCTCAGGAGTTATTCGGTGACGTCGACGCCATCAAACCGATGAATGCCGAGCGGATCCATGACGAAGCCCGAAACCTTCTTGTTCATCGGCATGAAGACCTTGGAATGGGCGATGGTCAGCCACGGGGCCTCACGCTTGAACACGACCTGAGCTTCCTCGTAGATCTTGGTGCGCTCGGCGACGTCCGTGGTTGCCTTGCCCTTCTGCAGCAGAGCCTCGAACTCCTGGTTGCACCAGATCGCATAGTTGGACTGGCCGATGGCATCGCAGCCGAGCAGGAACAGGAAGTTGTCCGGATCGCCATTGTCGCCGGTCCAGCCGAGCTGGAAGGCGCCGTCACGATCCTTCTGCTTGCCGCGTTCGCGATACTCGGTCCATTCGTAGCTGACGATCTCGGCCTTCACGCCGATCTTGGCGTAGTCGGCCTGGATCAGTTCCGCGACTCTTTTGGCGTTCGGATTGTACGGGCGGCTGACCGGCATTGCCCAGATCTTCATCGAGAGATCGGTGACGCCGGCGTCGGCCAGCATCTTTTTGGCCGCGTCAGGATCGTACGGATCGTCCTTGATGTCCTTGTTATAGGACCACATCGTCGGCGGGATCGGGTTTATGGCCGCCTGGCCAGCGCCCTGATAGACCGCATCGAGAATGGCCTGCTTGTTGACGGCCATGTTGAGGGCCTTGCGGACCTCGACCTTGTCGAACGGCGGCTGCGTCGTGTTGTAGGCCATGTAGCCGATGTTCAGGCCTTCCTGCTCGTCGACCTTGAGGTTTGGGTCAGCCTGCAGGCCGGCGATGTCGGCCGGCGCCGGGTACGACATGATATCGCACTCGCCTGCCTTCAGCTTCTGCGCGCGCACGGCCGGATCGGTCGTGATGGCGAAGATCAGATCGTCGATCTTCTGGCGGCCGCCATAGTAGCCGTCCCATGCCGCATAGCGGATGACCGCATCGACCTGGTAGTCGACGAACTGGAACGGACCGGTGCCGATCGGCTTCTGGGTGAATTGCTGCCTGGTGCCGGCCTTGTCGAGCTGGTCGGCATATTCCTTGGAGACGATCGAAGCGAAATCCATGCCGAGGTCCGGCAGGAAAGCGACTTCAGGCTTGTTCAGCACGAATTTCACCGTCAGGTCGTCGACCTTGACGATTTCCTTGAGAAGATCCGGGAAGCCCATGCCGGCAAAATATTCCCAGCCGGTGCCTGCCAGATAGTCGAACCACGGGTTTTCCTTCTTCCACTGGCGTTCGAAGGAGAAGATCACGTCGTCGGCGTTGAGATCGCGCGTCGGCGTGAAGTAGTCGGTGGTCTGGAACTTCACACCCGGCCGAAGCTTGAACGTGTATTCGAGACCGTCGTCGGAAACCGTCCAGCTCTCGGCGAGGCCGGGTGTGATGGTGGTCTTGCCGTGTTCGAACTCGACCAGGCGCGAATAGATGGTGCGCGACGACGCGTCGAAGTCGTTGCCACCGCTCCACGGCGACGGGTCGAAGCCGGCCGGCGACGCCTCCGAGCAGTAGACCAGCTGTTTCGCATTGGCCATGCCGCCGAGGACGCTTGCGGCCAGCAACGCGGCCGCAAAAGTCAGTTTCTTTCTCATGGAGGACTCCCTGATGTTCTTCCAAGCCCCTCTATCAGGCTCGCGAAGCGCGCATATAAGCACCGTTTTTCCGGCTTTGGAACACCCCGTTTGCCTACCCCATGGGAAGCAGAATTCAGTTCTTCGGAATCCTCGAGAAAGAGAATGAAATGTCAATTTCTGCCGATCACGGTATTATTAACGACTGCATTTTTTTATTGATCTTCAACCCGGCGTTGGTAAGGAACCGCGACCATCGGCTTGTCGTTGGCGCAGAAGATTTTCTTTCCCGTCTTGCCGCAGGGGCAGACTTGCACGGCTGCCGATAGTCGCAATACATAGATGGCAGGCTGGATTTCCTGGATGCCGGCAGCAGCGGAGGATGTCTCTTGTCATTCGGAGGCAACGCGGCGGGCAAGCAGAGACAATAAGAACAACCGAGGGAGGGACAGGTGGCAAAAGCACCAAGGACAACGGCCCCCGCGAAAGCGAGGGCCAAAACTGCCGCAAAACCGGCCAGCTCCGACAAGCCAAAGGCGCCGACGGCCAAAGCCGTTGCCAAGCCGAAAGCGGCACCGACATCGGCTACATCGGCGTTGAAGCCGGGTCCGGCCGAGAGATTGCCTAAAGCGGTTGGCGCCGGATCGCCGGAAAGGCCTTGGCTCAAGAGCTACCCGAAGGTCGTCCCTGCCGAGATCGGCGCCCTGCCCTTCGGCTCCATCGGCGATCTGCTCGCCGACGCTTGCAAACAGTATGCCAGCCGGCCGGCCTTCACCTGCATGGGCAAGACCATCACCTATGCGGAAGTCGAACGGCAATCGGCCGCCTTCGGCGCCTATCTGCAGTCTACGGGACTGCCGAAAGGCGCACGCGTGGCGCTGATGATGCCGAACGTGCTGCAATATCCGGTGGCGATGATGGCAGTGCTGCGTGCCGGCTATGTCGTGGTCAACGTCAACCCGCTTTACACGCCGCGCGAGCTGGAACATCAGCTCAGGGATTCAGGCGCTCAAGCCATCGTCATTCTCGAGAATTTCGCCAACACCTTGCAGGCGGTGATCGCCAAAACGGCGGTCAAGCAAGTCGTGGTCGCGGCGATGGGCGACATGCTTGGCGGCCTGAAAGGAACGATCGTCAACCTCGTCGTGCGCCGCGTGAAGAAGATGGTCCCGGCCTGGTCGCTGCCGGGCCATGTCAAGTTCAACGCCGCGTTGAAAGCAGGCACCGGCATGAATTTCAAGCCGGTGAAGGTCGCCGCCGACGATGTCGCCTTCCTGCAATATACCGGCGGCACCACCGGCATCTCGAAGGGCGCGGTACTGCTGCACAGCAACGTGCTGGCCAATGTGGCGCAGAACGCGCTCTGGATCGAGGACGCCTTCACGGTCAAGCCGAAACCGGCGCATCTCAACTTCATCTGCGCGCTGCCGCTCTACCATATCTTCGCGCTGACGGTGAACGCACTGATGGGCATGCAGCTCGGCGGCCAGAACATGCTCATTCCCAATCCGCGCGACATTCCCGGCTTCGTCAAGCAACTCGGCAAATATCCGATCCACATCTTTCCAGGCCTCAACACGCTGTTCAACGCGCTGCTCAACAATGAGGATTTCCGCAAGCTGGACTTCAAGCCACTGATTCTGACGCTGGGTGGCGGCATGGCGGTGCAGAAGGGTGTTGCCGAACGCTGGAAGGCGTTGACCGGCTGCCCGGTCACCGAGGGCTACGGGCTTTCGGAAACCTCGCCGGTGGCCACCGCCAACACATTCAGCAATGGCACTTTCACCGGCACGATCGGCCTGCCGCTACCCTCGACCGACATCGCCATCCGCGACGACGACGGCAACGATTTGCCGCTCCGCGAAGTCGGCGAGATCTGCATACGCGGGCCGCAAGTGATGGCCGGCTACTGGAACCGGCCGGACGAGACCGCCAATGTGATGACCAAAGATGGTTTCTTCAAGTCGGGCGACATGGGCTTCATGGACGAGCGCGGCTACACCAAGGTCGTCGACCGCAAGAAGGACATGATCCTTGTGTCCGGCTTCAACGTCTATCCGAACGAACTCGAGGAAGTCGTGGCCCTGCATCCGGGCGTGCTCGAAGTGGCGGCGATCGGTGTGCCGGACGAGCATTCAGGCGAAGTGCCGAAGCTGTTCGTCGTCAAGAAGGACCCGTTGCTGACCGCTGAGGTGCTGACCGTCTATTGCCGCGAGAACCTGACCGGCTACAAGCGGCCAAAATACATCGAGTTTCGGACCGAACTGCCGAAGACGCCGGTGGGCAAGATTCTGCGGCGGGCGTTACGGGGATAGGAGAATTTTGGGCGATTGCCTTACTGTCGACGACGCGGCGGACACGCTTTCCCGTCACGATCCGCTGACATTCATAAAGGCGAACATGCGTATCGCCCCTGTTCCTGCGCTTCCCGAAATCCGGCTTTATGCAGCCCATCCCGCGAGCGGTCTGTGGCGGCTCACGCATCAAGTAGGACAAGCAGCCGAGCCGGAAGAAGAAGGAACCGAAGCCGACGAGGACGGGCCCGAGCCGCAGCCACCTTACTGGGCCTATGCCTGGGCCGGCGGCGCGGTGCTTGCCCGCTACATCCTCGATCGGCCGGTGTCCGTGGCCGGGCTTCGCGTGCTCGACCTCGGCGCCGGGTCGGGCCTCGTCGGCATCGCCGCGGCAAAGGCCGGAGCGCGCGAAGTGCTCGCGTCCGAGATCGATCGCAACGGCGTCGCCGCGCTCGGTCTCAATGCGGCGGCGAACGGCGTCGCAATCACAGTCGTCGGCCAGGACATCACCGCTGGTCCGCCGCCGCCGGTGGATGTCGTGGCAGCCGGCGACTTGTTTTACGGGCAAGATCTCGCCGACCGGGTCATCCCCTTCCTCGACCGCTGCCTGGCCGCACGCATCAATGTGCTGATCGGCGACCCGGGCCGGACCTACCTGCCCCGCTCGCGGCTTCGGCTGCTGGCCGAATACCGCGTGCCGGATGTCGGCGAAGCAAAAGGCGCGGCGATGAAGCCGAGCGGTGTCTTCTCGTTCGAGCCGGAGTAGCCCCGCGAGTTCAGGTCGTTTCCTTGACCCTCGCCGACAGGAAATCCGGCAGGTCGGCAACCGAATCCAGAATGACGTCGGCTATCTGCGATAGCGATTCCCGCGTGCCGGTGCCGGAGAGCACGCCGATTGCCAGACCGCAGCCGCCGGCCCGCGCCATCTCCAGATCGTGGCGATTGTCGCCGACCATGGCGATCGCGGTCGGCCTCAGGCCGGTCAGGTCCGAGAAGGCAAGGATCGTATCGGGCGCCGGTTTCGGATTGGCCACCGCGTCGTAACCATAGGCGGCATCGAACAGCTGCGCGACGCCGAGCGTCAGCAATGTCTTTTCCGCGCCAGTGGTCGAATCGTTGGTGGCAACGCCGAGCCGGTAGGATTTCCTGTGAAGAACGCCGAGCGTCTCGACGATGCCCGGCAGCGCCACCGCCATCGCCGAGCCCTGCACCGAGGTGATCTCGTTGAAACGGGCGACGGCAAGCATCTGGTCTTCATCCGAGAGCCGCGGAAACCAAAGCTCGACGACATCCATGTTGGTGCCGGAGGCAAAGATGGAGTCGGGCTTGAAGCGTTTGGTGGCGAAATCGTAGCCCGCCGCGGCAAGCAGCCTGTCGGCCTTCCAGCGGTCGCCCTCCGAGGCATCCATAGCCATGAAATCAGCAACGCCGAGCCATGTAGCGTTGAAGTCGACAAGCGTGCCATCCTTGTCGAATAATATTCCCTTGATCTCGGCCAAGCCCTACTCCGATCCGCGCAATCGGTGGATATGTCCCACTAGTCCGGCGGTCGAAGCGTCCCGCTTTGCGGCATTCTCCTTGCCTTCCACGACAGGCAGCAGGCCGGTCGCCAGTTCCTTGCCGAGTTCGACGCCCCACTGGTCGAAGGAATTGATGTTGAAGAGCGTGCCTTCGACGAAGACGCGGTGCTCATAGAGCGCGATCAGCCGCCCGAACGTATGCGGATCGAGTTGTCTGTAGAGGATCGTCACCGAGGGCCGGTTGCCGGAGAAGACGCGGTGCGGGGCGATCCTGTCAACCTCGGCAGGCGTCATGCCTTTTGCCAGCATCTGCGCGCGCGCTTCCTCAAGCGTGCGACCCTTCATGAAGGCCTCCGACTGCGCCAGGCAGTTGGCGAGCAACAGATCGTGGTGATGCTTGAGATCCGGCTCATGGCCGATGGCGGCTGCGAGGAATTCGACCGGAATGAAATCGGTGCCCTGGTGCAGCAGCTGGAAGAAGGCGTGCTGGCCATTGGTGCCGGGCTCGCCCCAGACCAGTGGGCCGGTCGGCGTCGTCACAGCGCCGCCGTCGAGGGTGACGCTCTTGCCGTTCGATTCCATGTCGAGCTGCTGCAGATAGGCCGGCAGCCTGGACAGGCGCTGGTCGTAGGGGATGACGGCGCGGGCCGGGTATTGGCAGATCACCCGATGCCACCAGCCGACCAGCCCCATCAGCACCGGCAGGTTCCTGGCCAGCGGCGCCGTCTGAAAATGTTCGTCCATAGCATGCGCGCCGTCGAGAAAGGCGCGAAAATTCTTCGGGCCGACGGCGATCATCACCGGCAGGCCGATCGCGCCCCAGACCGAATAGCGTCCGCCGACCCAGTCCCAGAAGCCGAAGACGCGGTCGGAAGCGATGCCGAACTTGGCCACCAGCTCCAGCGCCGTCGAGACGGCGGCGAAATGCTTGCCGACCGCTTCCTTGCCGAGCGCCTTCTGCACCCATTCGCGCGCCGTCTCGGCATTGGTCATCGTCTCGACCGTGGTGAAGGTTTTCGAGGCGACGATGAACAGCGTGGTTTCGGCGGAAAGGCCCTTCAGCGTGTCGTGGATATGAGCGCCGTCGATGTTGGAGACGTAGTGCGTGCGCGGCCCGTCGTGATAGGGTGTCAGCGCCAGCGTCGCCATGGCCGGGCCAAGGTCGGACCCGCCGATGCCGATGTTGACGATGTCGGTGATCTTCTTACCTGTGGCGCCGGCCGCCATGCCGGAGCGCACGGCATCGGCGAAGACGCCCATCGCGTCGAGCACGGCGACAACCTCCGCCTTCACATCTTGACCGTCGAGCACGATGCCCTTGCCGTTCAGGTTGCGCAGTGCGGTGTGCAGCACGGCGCGGCCTTCGGTGACGTTGATCTTCTTGCCTGAGAACATCGCGGCGCGCCGGCCTTCGAGATCGGCGGCTCCCGCCAGCTTCTCCAGCATATCCATCGTCTGCGCATCGACCGCGCATTTCGACCAGTCGAACAGCAGGTCGCCGTCGGTGGCGGAGAATTTTTCGAAGCGCTGCGGATCAGCGGCGAAAGCCTCGCGCATGCTGCCCGATTTGGCCGCACGGTGATCGCGCAGGGCGTCGAGCTGTTTTTGAAAGGACGATTGATCCACTGCCTCACTCCGAGCCTTGAAATGCCTACATACCAGACCGGATGTTTCCGGCGCGTGTCGTCGCGTCCAAACTATCTAGCCGAAATCAACTGGTTTCAATGCGCAGCGATGACGCACGGCGTCATGCCAGGGATGACGCGTTGCGTCAGGCCAGGGGGGATGACGCGTTGCGTCAGGCCGCGATGACGCGTTTGCGTCACGCTGGGATGACGCGTTGCGTCACGTTGGGGGTGCCGCAGTGCAGCGAAGGATCACTGGCGTAAATCCCAGCGATCAGAAAAATTGATTGGCGCAACAGCTTGTGCCACCGGTACATTCGACTGGTCCAGCCAAGTGAAAAAAGCTGGCCATCGAGGAACATCTTCCATGCCACAGCGAAACGACACGGCCATATGGTCCGGCCTGTTCCGGATTTCGGCGGAATCCGGCCAGACCCTGCAGGCACAGATCCGTCAAGCGATCGTCGCCGCCATCCTCGACCGGCAAATCGCCGCCTCGATGCCGCTTCCGTCCTGCCGGATCCTGGCCGAGAAACTCGGCGTGGCGCGCGGCACCGTGGTGCTGGCCTTCCAGCAACTCGTCGACCAGGGTTTCCTGGTGGCGCGCGAACGGCGCGGCCATTTCGTCAATCCGGACGTGCTGGCAACGCCGGCCAAACCGCACCAGAAGGCGCCCGACCAGGCCAATGAGATCGACTGGAAGGCGCGCCGACAGATCGCGGCCAGCGACATGCCGCCGCCGGCCAAGCACGACAACTGGATCAAGTCGTCCTACCCCTTTGTCTATGGCCAGTTCGATCCGGCACTGTTCCCGACCGCCGAGTGGCGCGAGTGCAACCGCATGGCGCTCGCCGTGCTCGAGATCCGCAACTGGGCGTCCGACATGGTCGACCGCGACGATCCGCTGCTGATCGAGCAGATCCAGGCGCGGCTGTTGCCGCGGCGCGGCATCTTCGCCAATCCCGATGAGATCATCGTCACGCTCGGCGCGCAGAATGCGCTCTACATGCTGGCGACGCTGCTGATGACCAAAGGCTCCAAGGTCGCCATGGAAGACCCCGGCTATCCCGACGCACGCTCGATCTTCCGGCTGGCGGGCGCCGACGTCACACCGGTCCCGGTCGACCACTCCGGTATCGTAACCGCTTCTATTCCCAGTGATTCCGGCTTCGTCTTCGTGACGCCCAGCCACCATTGCCCGACCATGGTGCCGCTGTCGGCGGAGCGCCGGGAGGACCTGCTGGCGCGCGCCAATCGCCACAACCAGATCATCATCGAGGACGGCTATGACAGCCAGCTTCTGGACGAAGCGCCGCAGCAGGCGCTGAAGAGCCTCGACCGTTCGGGCCGCGTCATCTATGTCGGCTCGATGTCGAAGACGCTGGCTCCGGGCCTTAGGCTCGGCTACATCGTCGCCTCGGCCGGGCTGATCTCCGAGCTTCGCGCGCTACGCCGCTTCATGCTGCGTCATCCGCCGGCCAACAATCAGCGCGCGGTCGCACTGTTCCTGTCGCTTGGCCATCACGAGGCACTGGTGCGGCGGCTGTCGAGCGCCTTCGACGAACGGCGCAAGCGTCTGATCCATGCGATTACCGCCTTCTTGCCGGAGTGGCGTTCGACCGATTCCGCCGGTGGCGCGTCGCTCTGGCTCGAGGGCCCGCGCGGCACCGATTCGCGCGGTCTGGCCGAGGCCGCCGCCTCGCGCAGCGTCATCATCGAGCCTGGCGACCGTTTCTTCGACCGCACCGAAAAGCCGTCGCGCTTCATGCGGCTGGGCATCTCCTCGATTGCGCTGCAGCACATCGAGCCCGGCATCCGCGAACTGGCGACGGCGGCCGGGCGCAGGCCGGCGGCGGCTTGATGCCCCGTTCGGGCCGTGACGGGATCGAGCACGGTTCCTAGCGCTCTGGCATATGTGACGGGCCCAGCTGGCTCATAGGCTGTGCCAATGCCGGCGGCATAGTTCGAGGCATAAGGGGACGAAGCAGGCCGATGGTGGACCAACCACCGCAGCCCGCTTCGCAGCTAAAGGTGGAGTGCCTCCCATGTCAGTGGCTGTTGAGAAGCCGGATACGCCCTCGGACCAACGTTCGCGGCGTTCCGGCGGGCGCGAAGCGCGTCGCGCCATGCGGGCGGCGCCACTTGCCGACGATATCAAGCCGGTGCGCGCCGGCCTCGAAGGCGGAAGCTACGGGCCGCTCAGCGATAACGACCGCGAGCGCATCCACGAAGCGGTGCTGACGCTGCTTGAAACGGTCGGTTTCGCCAATGCTATCCCATCCTGCATCAAGGCGCTGACCAAGACCGGCGCCACCCTCGGCGAGGACGGCCGCATTCGTTTTCCGCGCGCGCTCGTCCTCGATACCATCAAGAAGGCCGCACGCCACTTCACCCTGCATGGCCAGGATCCCAAGCACGACATGCTGATCCAGGGCAAGCGCGTGCATTACGGCACGGCAGGCGCCGCGGTGCATCTGGTCGACGTCGAGAAGCGCGAGTATCGCGAGTCGCTGCTGCAGGACATCTATGACGCCGCCCGCATCGTCGAAGGGCTCGACAACATCCATTTCTTCCAGCGGCCGATGGTGCCGCGCGACATTCCCGATCCGCTCGACATGGATTTCAACACGCTCTACGCCTGCGTGATGGGCACGTCGAAGCATGTCGGCACATCCTTCACGGTGCGCGAGAACGTCAAGCCGGCGCTCGACATGCTCTATGCGATTGCCGGCGGCGAAGAGAATTTTCGCGCGCGGCCTTTCGTCTCCAATTCGAACTGTTTTGTCGTGCCGCCGATGAAATTCGCCGAGGACGCCTGCGGCGTGCTCGAGGCCTGCGTCGAAGGCGGCATTCCGATCCTATTGCTGTCGGCCGGCCAGGCGGGCGCCACGGCGCCGGCAGCGATTGCCGGTGCGGTAGTGCAAGCGGTGGCCGAGGTGCTCGCCGGCCTTGTCTATGTCAACGCCATCAAACCCGGGCATCCGGCGATCTTCGGCACCTGGCCGTTCGTTTCGGATCTCAGGACCGGCGCCATGTCGGGCGGCTCGGCCGAGCAAGCGGTGCTGACGTCTGCCTGCGCCCAGATGGCGCAGTTCTACGACTTGCCGGGCGGTTCGGCCGCCGGCATGACGGATTCGAAACTGCCTGATATTCAGTCCGGTTACGAAAAAGGCATCACCGATGTGATGGCCGGCCTTGCCGGCCTCAACCTTGTTTACGAATCGGCCGGCATGCACGCCTCACTGCTCGGTTTCTGCCTGGAAAGTCTGATCATCGACAACGACATGCTCGGCCATTGCCTGCGCTGCGTGCGCGGCATTGAAGTGACCGATGAGTCGCTGTCGTTAGACACCATCGCCGACGTCTGCCTGAAGGGGCCGGGTCACTATCTCGGCAACGAGCAGACGCTGCGGCTGATGCAGACGGAATATTTCTATCCGGCGGTCGGCGACCGCTTTTCGCCAAAGGAGTGGAACGAGAAAGGCAGGCCCGACATCTTGCAGCGGGCGATCATCGAGAAGAAACGCATCCTCGCCGAGCGGTTCCCGCGCCATGTCCCGAAGCTGGTCGACGACAAGTTGCGCGCCCGCTTCGGCAATCTGATCCATCTGCCGCGCAGCGGCATGGGCGGCTGAGAACGCTTCTCGTCAAAACGGTCAGTCGGCCCTCAACCCGTAGCGCTCGACGACTTCGCCACTGATCAGCTTGGCATGCAGCGTCATCAGTATAATTTGCGCATCGAAGCTGTCTTCGGCCTCAAGTGCCGCCTCGATCCGGCGCTCCGCACCCAGCCTATGTTGAAGGCCGTTGAATTGCTCGAATGCTTCCGGTCCGGCAATACAATAGCCAAGCAGCTGCGCCACCGGTGGATAGGCTTGTGGTGGCGGCTCGTCAGGCCAGTGGTCCTTCATCAGATTGACGATGGCGAGCTTTGCTCCCTCCGGCACAAGGGCGGGATGAAGGTCGACGCCGCGTAACGCGGCGTCGAGTTGCCTGAGGTCGCCTGATCGGCCGAACATTCCGAGGAAGCCTAGGGAAGAGCGTCGTCGCGCCATGATGTTGCTATCCGAATGCCCGAACTACAATGAAGCGACGGCCGCACGGAGCCGCTACCCGCTCGCTGCCAGCAACAAAACACCAGCGAGGGCCGATCCCGCAAGCGTCGGCAGCATGCCGATCTTCAGCTTCAGAATGGCGATCATGGCAGCACACGACAGCAGCGCCGCGCGCCAGTCGATGGATGAGAGCACCGGCACGTCCATTCCAAGCCCGATGTTGCGCACCTCGCCGAAAATGACGTGCAAGCCGAACCACAGAGCGAGATTCATGATGACGCCGACGACGGCAGCGGTGATCGCGCCCAGTGCCGCCGACAGTGCCTTGTTGCCGCGCAGGGCTTCGATGTAGGGCGCACCGAGGAATATCCAGAAGAAGCAAGGCGTGAACGTCGCCCATAGGGTGAGCATCGCCCCCAGCGATCCTGCAAGCAGCGGGCTCAGCGATCCGGATTGGCGGAACGCGGCAAGAAAGCCGACGAACTGCAGGACCAGAATGAGCGGACCAGGCGTGGTTTCGGCAAGCCCGAGGCCATCGACCATTTCACCGGGTGCGAGCCAGCCGAAGGACTCGACCGCTGCCTGCGCGACATAGGCAAGGACCGCATAAGCGCCGCCGAAGGTGACGACCGCCATGACGCTGAAGAAGCCACCGATCTCAGTCCACACGCTGGTGGATCCGGTGAACGCCCAGATCAGCAGCACGGGGCCGAGCCAGATCGGCAGCCAGATCGCAATGATGCGCGGCGCATGCCATCGCGTCGGCCTGGTGTGGGCCTGCTCGCCGCGCTCGAACATCAGGTCGACCGCGCCCTTGATGTCGGGAACCGCGTCTTTCCCGTGTGCCGCACCGGAAAAAAGGGCCGGCGCAACACGGTTTCCAATCCAGCCCGTCACGCCGGCAAGCAGGATGATGAGCGGAAACGGCAGGTTCAATGCATAGATGGCAATGAAGGCGGCGAGCGCGATCGAAACCATGACCCGGTTCTTCAGGGCCCGACGACCGATCCGGATCATCGCCTCGATCACGATGGCGAGCACGGCCGCTTTCACCCCGAAGAACAGCGCCTCGACGAGGGGAGCGTCGCCATACAGCGCATAGAGGATGCTCAAGGTGAGCATCACAAGCGCGCCCGGCGCGACGAAGAGGATCCCGGCGACCAGGCCGCCGATCGTCCGGTGCAGCAGCCAGCCGATATAGATGGCGAGTTGCTGGGCTTCAGGGCCGGGCAGCAGCATGCAGTAGTTCAACGCATGCAGAAAACGTTGCTCGCCGATCCAACGCCGTTCCTCGACCAGCTCCTTGTGCATGAGCGCGATCTGCCCGGCCGGCCCGCCGAAGCTGATCAGGCCGATTTTCGCCCAGAGCTTTACGCCTTCGCGGAAGGTTGGCGCAGCCGGCGCTTCGACGATCTCGCCCATTTTCTCCGAGGCCCCCATTTTGTCAGAAGCCCCCGTTGTGTCAGAAGCCCGGGCGCTCATGATGGCTTGCTCATGCTCCCGCTTGGCCAGTTGTGCGTCTCCTCCGTGGCGTCGCGGCACCATCGGAAAAACGCATCGTAGAGCAGCATGCCTGCCTCCAGCTGTTCCAGATCGTCGCGAAACATCCGCGACAGGCCAAGCGAGGCGGCCAGGAATCCGGCCGCCTGGGGAACCAGATCGAGACTTGCAGTGTCGGCTGCGCGCACAATCATGGCGAGTCGATCGAGCGGTTCGGATTCGAGCCCGAACTCTTCGATCATCGTGTCGAAGGTGCAGCGTTCGCCGCGGTGTGACCAGAACACATTGTCGATGTCGAAAGGCACGGCCTGAAAGCGATCTGCAGTGGCCAACACTTCGGCCGCCTCGACAAAGAGAAAAACCGCGCTCGGATCGACGAAACGCCGGATAAGCCAGGGGCAGGCGATGCGATCGACCTTCGGGCGGGTCCGCGTCACCCACACGGTGCGGCCCTTTTCATCGCGGGGCGGTATCTTGCCGGCATGGACCAAAAACCCCTTGGCATCGCGCCAGGCCTCGAAGCCGCCTTCGAGGGATTCGGCGGCAATGCCGTCATGCCGCAGCCATGCGGCCACGCCTTGCGAGAGCTTCTGCCCTTTTTGGCAGACGACCGTCACTCGGCGGCCGGCGAATTCAGATGCCCAGGTCGATACGGTTTTGAAATCACGCCGGTTTGAGGCCGGCAGCAGGCGCGGATCGGCGTTGTAGTCCTCTTCGATGCGAACATCGATGATCGCGGGCGCACCCGGCAGACCAATCAGACGGGAAAGTTGCGATACGGTGATAGCGGTTGTCGACGGCATGGCGTCCACCTCCTTAAGAGAGAAGCTTGGACGCGAACGTTGGGCTGACGCCTCACGGGGTCGTCGCGATGCACCCCTTGCCATGATCGTGGATTTGTAGCGCCCGCTTGTCAAGCGTCATCCTTGCAGCAGAGGATGCTCTGGCTCCGAGCCGGTTTGGCCGAGCCAGAACACGTCTGGAGGAGAACCATGAAAAAGACCTATCACGGCAGCTGCCATTGCGGCGCGGTGCGTTTCGAAGCCGATATCGACCTCGCCGAGGGTATCCGCAAATGCAATTGCAGCTTCTGCTGGAAACTCGGCTACCGGAAGTCCTTCGCGGCCTATGAGGCCGTGCGGGTGACGGATGGCCGCGACCGGATGCGGGAATACGAGGCGACGCCGTCGAACTGGCCGGAAGGCGACATCAACCACTATATGTGCCCGAACTGCGGCGCGAATTTTCTCTCGCGCGGCTATCTCGACTTCATGGGCGGGAATTTCTGGGCGGTGAACGTCGCCTGCCTCGACGACGTCACCGAAGAGGAACTCGCCGCAGCACCAATCGTCTACGAGGACGGCAAGCGCGACAGGCAGGACCAGGCGCCGGAGATCACCGGCTATCTCTGAGCGGCGGGTCAGAAAACATCTGACGGCGGCTTGATCGGTTCAAGCCGCCGCCAGCGGAAAGCGCCGCAGACCGGCGTTTAAAGCGCGTCGTCTGAAACACGCGACGCCTTTTAGACCTATGTTTTTATGCATGTCGTTGTCCCAAAAACGCTGCACACTTTTGGGCGACATGCATTAGTGATTGTCCCGCGGCACGCCGCGGGTGTGCGCCACATCCTGGTATTTCACCGCCGGCTTCAGCACCATTCCTTCGGAAAACTGGTCGACCATGCCGCGCTGGATCTCCTGCCATGGCGTCTGGTGCTTGGGGTAGTAATAGCCGCCACTGTTCTGCAGCTCGGCGCGACGGCGCGTGATCTCGTCGTCGGTGACGAGAATGTCGGCGGTGCCCTTGCGCAGGTCGATGCGGACGCGGTCACCGGTCTTCAACAGCGCCAGCCCGCCGCCTATGGCGGCTTCGGGCGAGGCGTTGAGGATCGACGGCGAGCCCGACGTGCCCGACTGGCGACCGTCGCCGATGCAGGCCAGCGCATGAATGCCCTTCTTAATGAGATGGGCCGGCGGCTGCATGTTGACGACTTCGGCGCCGCCCGGATAACCGATCGGGCCGGCGCCGCGCATGAACAGGATCGTGTGCTCGTCGATGCCTTGCGCCGGATCGTCGATGCGGGCGTGGTAGTCTTCGGGCCCGTCGAAGACCATGGCGTTGCCTTCGAAGGCCTCGGGGTCCTTCGGGTTCGACAGATAGCGTTCGCGGAATTCGGGCGAGATACCGCTGGTCTTCATAATCGCCGAATCAAACAGATTACCCCTAAGATTGATGAAGCCGGCATTGGCTTTCAGCGGCTCGGCGACGGTGCGGATGACGTCGAGATTCTCGTTGACGGCCCCACTGCAATTGTCGCCCATCGTCTTGCCGTTGACGGTCATGGCGTCGGGATGGGGCAACAGCCCGGCCTTCATCAGTTCGGCCACCACCGCCGGCACGCCACCGGCATGATGATAATCCTCGCCGAGATATTCGCCCGACGGCTGCAGGTTGACGATGAGCGGTATTTTGAGGCCGACCTGCTGCCAGTCGTCATTGTCGAGCGGCACGCCGAGATGGCGTGCGATGGCGTTGAGATGGATCGGCGCGTTGGTCGAGCCGCCGATGGCCGAATTGACGACGATGGCATTCTCGAAGGCCTGTCGGGTCATGATGTCGGAGGGCTTCAGATCCTCATGCACCATGTCGACGATGCGTTTTCCCGTCTCATAGGCGATCTGGCCACGCTCGCGATAGGGAGCGGGGATCGCGGCCGAGCCAGGCAGCTGCATGCCGAGCGCCTCGGCCAGCGAATTCATGGTGGTGGCGGTGCCCATGGTATTGCAATAGCCGGTGGACGGCGCCGAGGAGGCGACAATGTCCATGAACTCGTCATAGCCGATTTCGCCTGCCGACAGGCGCTGGCGCGATTCCCAGACGATGGTGCCGGAGCCGGTGCGCTTGCCCTTGTGCCAGCCGTTCAGCATCGGGCCGACCGACAGCGCGATAGCCGGAATATTGACCGTGGCCGCTGCCATCAGCAGGGCCGGCGTCGTCTTGTCGCAGCCGATGGTGAGCACGACGCCGTCGAGCGGGTAGCCGTAGAGCACCTCGACCAGGCTGAGATAGGCGAGGTTGCGGTCGAGTGCGGCGGTTGGGCGTTTGCCCGTCTCCTGGATCGGGTGGCATGGGAACTCGAAAGGGATGCCGCCCATCGAGACGATGCCCTCGCGCACGCGCTTGGCCAGCTCGATATGATGGCGATTGCAGGGCGACAGATCCGAGCCGGTCTGGGCGATGCCGATCAGCGGCTTGCCCGACATCAGTTCGGCACGCGTCAGCCCGTAATTCAGATAGCGCTCGAGGTAAAGCGCCGTCATCCCCGGATTGTCGGGATTGTCGAACCACTCCTGCGAGCGAAATTTCTTTTTCTGCGTGAGGGCGCCGGCCATCATGGTCTCCGTATTTGTATGACAAATCGATATGACAACGCGCGAGAGCAGGCAAGAGGCACGCGCCATCCGATTCCGGACTTTGGTGCGATAGACATGCGTCTACCCCCACGCTAGACGGGATCGGGGTTTGTCAATTCGTATCCGGGAGATTTTGATGGCTTTGGTGATCGAAGGCGAGGAACGCATCGCCGCACCCCTGCACAAGGTGTGGGAAGCGCTGAACGACCCGGACGTTCTGAGGCAGACCATTCCGGGCTGCCAGAGCCTCGAAAAGAAGTCGGACACCCAGATGGGGGCGACCGTGGTGCTCAAGATCGGCCCGATCAAGGCGACGTTCAACGGCGAGGTGATGCTGGAGAACCTCAACCCGCCGCATTCCTACACCATCCAGGGCGAGGGCAAGGGCGGCATCGCCGGCTTCGCAAAAGGCGGCGCCGATGTGACGCTGACCGCCGATGGGCCGGAGGGGACGATCCTGAAATATGCGGCCAAGGCCGATGTCGGCGGAAAGATCGCCCAGCTCGGCAGCCGGCTGATCGAATCGACGTCGAAGAAACTGGCCGGGCAGTTTTTTTCGAGTTTTGGCGAGAAGGTCGGCGGCTCCCCTCCCCCTTGAGGGTGGGTGGCCCGTAGGGCCGGATGGGGTCCGCGGCGACGCGCTCCACCTCTCTTAGTCCCAATTGAAGGTCGGGGCAGTTGAGGCGATCCCTCCCGCCTCGCTACGCGAGGCGCCCTCCCCTCAAAGGGGAGGGATCACTCAAACACGATGCTCGGCACGGCAGCCTCGGCCGCGCCGCGTTCTTCGTTGACCCTGCCCCAGACCTTCGAGGCGATATCGCGGTAGATCTTCGCCTCGGCGCCATCGGGCTTCGAGACCACCACCGGCGTGCCGGCATCCGAGCTTTCGCGGATGCCCATTTCGAGAGGTACTTCGCCGAGGAAAGTCACGCCGAGACGCTCGGCCTCGCGGCGCGCGCCGCCATGGCCGAAGATGTCATAGCGCTTGCCGGTGTCGGGGGCGAGGAAATAGCTCATATTCTCGACGATGCCCAACAGCGGCACGTCGACCCTCCTGAACATGTTGAGGCCTTTTCGCGCATCGATCAAGGCCAGGTCCTGCGGCGTCGAGACGATGACGGCGCCGGCCAGCGGCACCTGCTGGGCCATGGTCAGCTGCGCGTCGCCGGTGCCGGGCGGCATGTCGACGACGAGCACGTCGAGCGGACCCCACTCGACCTCGCGCAGCATTTGCGTCAATGCCGACATCACCATCGGCCCGCGCCAGATCATCGGCGTCTCCTCATCGACGAGGAAGCCCATCGACATGACCTTCAGGCCGTAATTCTCCATCGGCTTCAGGACCTTGCCGTCAACGGTCTGCGGCCGGCCATGGATGTTGAGC
>NZ_RZSU01000269.1:0-272 GCF_003997585.1 Mesorhizobium sp. M5C.F.Cr.IN.023.01.1.1
ATCGCCCAGGCTTCGGTCACCGGTCACGGCACCAACGTCATCCAGGGTCTTGCGGTCTCGCTGGAATCGACGGCACTTCCGGCGATCGTCATCGTCGGCGGCATCATATCGACCTACCAGCTCGCCGGCCTCTACGGCACGGCGATCGCCGTCACCACGATGCTCGGGCTTGCCGGTATGATCGTTGCGCTCGACGCCTTCGGCCCGGTTACCGACAATGCCGGCGGCATCGCCGAAATGGCCGGCTTGCCCAAGGAAGTGCGCCAATCCAC
>NZ_RZSU01000270.1:0-253 GCF_003997585.1 Mesorhizobium sp. M5C.F.Cr.IN.023.01.1.1
CGACAAGGCGGCAGGTGACTTTCCGCCGGGTGAGGTCGAGGTCGAAGAGCCCAAGGTCCGTTCGCCTGAAGCTGAGCTCGTCGCCCAGCTCGTTGGCGTGTGCCTTCAGCACTCGATAGAGCTCGAGTGCAGCGCGTTCGGCCTACCGGAACCGGCTATTGGCGGCGCGCTCATCGACGGCGTCTATCTTGCCTCGCGCGTTTGCCGCTACTTGGTTCAGCACCCCTACGTTAGGACGCTTACCATCAACGCT
>NZ_RZSU01000271.1:0-253 GCF_003997585.1 Mesorhizobium sp. M5C.F.Cr.IN.023.01.1.1
GCTATCTCAAAGCGGATCGACCGCGCCTATGCTTCCGGCAATCGCGGCCTGTGGGTCAAGTCAAAGTGTCTCAACAGAGAGGAATTCATCGTCGTCGGCTGGACCGATCCGACTGGAGCCCGGCCGCCTCCTTCAGCCGCCTGCAGGCCGCTATGGACGAGGGGCGCACGGGCGATCTTGTCTTCTTTGCTTTCGATCTTCTGTTCCTGAACGGAGAAAGCATTGCGAAGCTGCCGCTCATCGACCGCAAGGC
>NZ_RZSU01000272.1:0-247 GCF_003997585.1 Mesorhizobium sp. M5C.F.Cr.IN.023.01.1.1
TGTCACCGCCAGTTTGCGGGCTACGGCAACGGCGGCTCGTTTGAAGCCGATCCTCTCCCGGAGTTTTAGACCCCATGTTCGCAGGCTGCTGTCGGCGCAGCTGCGGATCAGGATGACCGTCGCAGCTCAACCGACAGCACTCTGCGCACGTGGGGTCTGCAGCTCCGGGAGAGGATCGGCTTCAAAAGAGCTGCCGTGGCTGTGGCGCGCAAACTGGCGGTTATAATGCATACGATGCTTAAGACCG
>NZ_RZSU01000273.1:0-247 GCF_003997585.1 Mesorhizobium sp. M5C.F.Cr.IN.023.01.1.1
CCTCGCCGCTACAGATGAATTGGCGCGAGGAGCGCAGGTTAGCAATGGATCGCGCGTCGCCGATTTCTGGGCGGGACTTGGCGGCAGCCGAAAGCGAGCAGGTTATGTCAGCTTTTAGGAAACCACGGCGGCCTGAGCATCCTCATCCACCCGAACACCACCAACCCCAAGCGCGACCATCTGGTCGACCCGATCTGGATCGGGCGGGCGCTAGCGGTGAAGGGGGAGGTGCTTGGCGAGGAGGATG
>NZ_RZSU01000274.1:0-244 GCF_003997585.1 Mesorhizobium sp. M5C.F.Cr.IN.023.01.1.1
ATGCCGACCGGGTGCAGGCGCCCCATCAGCGCCACCGCGATGCCGACGAAACCGGCACCCGAGACGAATTCAAGCGCGACATTGTGCTGATCGCCCATCGTCGGATTGAGCGCCATCATGCCGGCGATCAGCCGCGACATGATCGTCATCATCCAGGGCCTGGTCATCCTGTTCGCCGGCGCGCTCGAGCACATGTTCCGACCCTATGTCCAGGCACTGTTCGCCTCGCTCAGCCCGAGATCTG
>NZ_RZSU01000275.1:0-242 GCF_003997585.1 Mesorhizobium sp. M5C.F.Cr.IN.023.01.1.1
CGGCACCACGACTGCCATCGTGCTCGCCAACGCGCTCATCCAGGGCGGTGTAGAGGCGAATGAGCGCGGCGCGAAATCCGTCGATCTGTGCAAAGGCATCGACCTTGCCGTGGCGGCGGTGGTGGCGACCATGCGGCAATCGCATCGCGCCGCGCCCAGGTACAGCGGCAGTATGAAGCCTCGCCGCCGAACATCGATCAGGACAAGCTGCGCGAACGCCTGGCCAAGCTTTCTGGCGGCAC
>NZ_RZSU01000276.1:0-238 GCF_003997585.1 Mesorhizobium sp. M5C.F.Cr.IN.023.01.1.1
TCAACTGGCTGAAGGTCAAGTGCTACACCGTCGACGAGTTCGAACTGCTCGGTGTCGAGCGTGAGGCCGGCAAGCCGGCGTTCGCCCTGATGGGCGAGATCGGCACGCGCAAATATGTTGGATCGGCCTTCATCAATCCGAGCCGGGCGATCCGCGAGCGCCTGTGGAAGCGTGTCCAGGAGCACGCCGGGCCGCCGCCTAAGGGGATGAAGCGTCCGGCGACGCAGTGGGTCAAGCC
>NZ_RZSU01000027.1:0-28400 GCF_003997585.1 Mesorhizobium sp. M5C.F.Cr.IN.023.01.1.1
TAATGGGTCGCCTCGAAGGCGGTGACCTTGACCTTTGGGTTCCGGGCGACCTGCTCGGACAGGCGCAGCCGCTCGGCCAGCGGCGCCAGTTCCCGCGCGCTCTTGAGCGGATTGCCCGGCGTCACCATCCACCACAACTGATCGAGAGCCAGACGTCTGAGCGCGATCTCGGCGACCAGTGCATGGCCGGCATGCGGCGGGTTGAACGAACCGCCGAACAGCCCGACGGTCAAGCCTTTTCCGGCATGTGGCATCTTCAGGTAGTGGGAGGAGACGGCGGGCTCGGAAGATGACAGCATCGCGCTAGGCGCCCCCCTCTGACACGAGCAGCGCCCTCAGGCTCTAACGGCAAAAAACGTCAAGGCCGCACCTGTCCCGTCCCGCGCACGCGGTACTTGAACGAGGTCAGTTGCTCGACACCGACCGGGCCGCGCGCGTGCATCTTGCCGGTGGCGATGCCGATCTCGGCGCCCATGCCGAATTCGCCGCCATCGGCGAATTGCGTCGAGGCGTTGTGCAGAAGGATCGCCGAATCGATCTCGTTGAAGAACCGTTCGACGGCGTTCGCATCCTCGGCGATGATCGCCTCAGTATGGTGCGAGGAGAACGTCTCGATATGCTCGATCGCGCCGGCAACGCCGTCGACCAGCTTTACCGCGATGATGGCATCGAGATATTCGCTCACCCAGTCGGCGTCGCTCGCCGGTTTGGCATCGGCAAACACTTTCAGCACCTCGGCGTCAGCATGGATTTCGCACCCTGCCGTGCGCAACGCTTCGAGGGTCGGCACCAGATGGGTGGAGGCAACAGCGCGGTCGACCAGCAGCGTCTCGGCCGCGCCGCAGACGCCAGTTCGCCGCATCTTGGCGTTGACCGCGATCTTGACCGCCATGTCGAGATCAGCCGAGCGGTCGATGTAGAGATGGCATATGCCTTCGAGATGGGCGAAGACCGGCACCCGCGCCTCGTTCTGGACGCGTTCGACCAGGTTCTTGCCGCCGCGCGGAATGATGACGTCGATATTGCCGGAAAGCCCTTTCAGCATCTCGCCGACGGCGGCGCGGTCAGCGGTCGGCACCAGCTGGATGGCATCCTGCGGCAGCTTGGCCGCCTTCAGCCCTTCGACCAGGCAGGCATGAATAGCCGCCGAGGAGTTGAGCGAATCCGAGCCGCCGCGCAGGATCACCGGATTTCCGGCCTTCAGGCAAAGCGCGCCGGCATCGGCCGTCACGTTCGGCCGGCTCTCGTAGATAACGCCGACCACGCCGAGCGGCGTGCGCACGCGCTCGATATGCAGGCCGTTCGGCCGATCCCATGCGGCAATGACATCGCCGACCGGATCGCGCAACCCGGCGATTTCACTGATGCCGTCGGCCATGGCACGGATCCGGGCAGGATCGAGCTTCAGCCGGTCCATCAACGCCGCCGACAGCCCGGACTCCCCGCCATTCCTGATATCGATGGCATTGCCGTCGAGAACATCCTGCTCGCGGCGAAGGATCGCCTGCGCCATGGCGATCAAGGCGGCGTGCTTCCGCTCGGCCGAGGCGACGGCCAGCGGTCGCGCGGCGGCCCGCGCGCGGCGGCCGATCTCTGCCATCAGGGCGGCAGTGTCGTCCCGGGATTTTTCATGCAGCTTCAGCATGGCTCATCCTCCGCTGGTTACTTGCTCACCGGCCCCTACTTGGTCACCCGAATGGTTCACCACAAGGTCGTCGCGGTGGATCATCGCCGAGCGCGCTTCGTAGCCAAGCACCGTTTCGATCTCGGCTGTTTTCAAGCCAGCGATCCTTACGGCATCGACGGCATCATAGGCAACCAGTCCACGCGCGATCTCGCGGCCCTCGGGCGACAGGATCGCCACCGTGTCGCCGCGCGAGAAATTGCCGCTGACCAGCTTGACGCCGGCCGGCAGCAGCGACTTGCCCGACAGCAGCGCGCCGATGGCGCCGGCATCGACGGTCAGCCGGCCAGCCGGTTCGAGCTGCCCGGCGATCCACGTCTTGTAGCCTTTGACCGGATTGGCGCTCGGCCGGAAGAACGTCGCCCGCTCACCACGCTCGATCGCCAGCAGCGGCGACAATCGGGTGCCTGCTGTGATGACCATGGCGGTGCCGGCGGCGGTGGCGATCTTGCCGGCGTCGAGCTTGGTGCGCATGCCGCCGCGCGAAAGCTCCGACGCGGCCGCACCCGCCATCGCCTCGATCTCGGGAGTGATGCGGTCGACAACAGGAATGAACCGGGCTTGCGGGTCGCGCGCCGGCGGTGCCGTATAGAGCCCGTCAATGTCGGAGAGCAGCACCAGCAGGTCGGCGCCCATCATCGTTGCCACCCGCGCGGCCAGCCGGTCATTGTCGCCATAGCGGATTTCGGAGGTCGCCACAGTGTCGTTCTCGTTGATGACCGGCACCGCCTTCATCTTGAGCAGCGTCGAGATCGTCGCCCGCGCATTGAGGTAGCGGCGGCGTTCTTCGGTGTCGCCGAGCGTCAGCAGGATCTGGCCCGATTTCAGGCCGCCCTTGCCGAGCGCATCCGACCAGGCGCCGGCCAATGCAATCTGCCCGACGGCGGCGGCCGCCTGGCTCTCCTCGAGCTTCAGCGCCCGTTTGCCGAGGCCTAAAATGGTGCGGCCAAGTGCGATGGCGCCGGACGACACGACGAGGATCTCGGCGCCACCTTCGGCCAGCACGGCGATGTCGTCGGCAAGCGAGGCCAGCCAGTCGCGCTTCAGGCCGGTCGTGCGGTCGACAAGCAGCGCCGAGCCGATCTTGACGGTGATGCGCCGGTATTTTCTCAGCGACTGCGCGGCCATCGCTATCTCCAGCGCGTCTCGACCGGAGCGGCGACAGCGTCGCGTGCCTCGGCCACCACCCCCATCAGCGCGCGCAGCACCGCCTCCAAGCCTTCGCCGGTGACCGCCGAAAGCAGCATCGGCGCACGGCCGGCGGCGCGTTTCAGCGAAGCAACCTTCTTCTTGCGCGCGTCGGCATCGAGCGTGTCGACCTGGGAAAGTGCTACGATCTCGACCTTCTCGACCAGCCCATGGCCATAGGCGTCGAGTTCGGTGCGCACGATCTTGTAAGCCTTCCCCGGATTTTCTTCCTGCGCGGAGACGAGGTGCAGAAGGACGCGCGTGCGCTCGACATGTCCAAGGAAACGGTCGCCGATGCCGACGCCCTCATGCGCACCTTCGATCAGGCCGGGAACGTCGGCGATGACGAACTCGCGCCCGTCGATGCGGGCCACACCGAGGCCCGGATGCAGCGTGGTGAAGGGATAATCGGCGATCTTCGGCTTAGCCGCGGTGACGGCGGCCAAGAAGGTCGACTTGCCGGCATTGGGAAGGCCAACCAGGCCGGCGTCGGCAATCAGCTTGAGCCTGAGCCAGATGTTGAGCTCTTCGCCCGGCTGGCCGGGATTGGCGCGGCGCGGCGCCTGGTTGGTCGAGGTCTTGAAATGCTGGTTGCCGAAGCCGCCATTGCCGCCCTTGGCCAAAAGGAAGCGCTGGCCAACCACGGTCAGGTCGCAGATCAGCGTCTCGTTGTCCTCGGCAAAGACCTGCGTTCCCGCCGGCACTTTCAGCGTGACGTCGGCGCCTTTGGCGCCGGTCATGTTGCGGCCCATGCCGTGCGTACCGGTCTTGGCCTTGAAATGCTGCTGATAGCGATAGTCGATCAGCGTGTTCAGCCCATCGACCGCCTCCACCCAGACATCGCCGCCGCGGCCGCCGTCGCCGCCGTCCGGACCGCCGAACTCGATGAACTTTTCGCGCCGGAACGACACCGATCCGGCGCCGCCGTCGCCGGAGCGGATGTAGACCTTGGCCTGATCGAGAAATTTCATCGGATTGCTGAGTTTCTGCTAGTGGCCTTGCGGCATTGCTCTAAACGTTCGGCACTGCTCTAAACCAAGGCGGGGCGAAGGGCGAGGCTGTTTATGAACATGGCCGGAGTCGCAATGAAGCTCGTAACCTACAACATTCACTACGGCGTCGGCCTCGACGGCCGCTACGATGTCGGCCGCATCGCCGATGCCGTGCGCGGCGCCGACGTGATCGCGCTGCAGGAGGTCTCGCGCAACAACCCCAACAATGGCGGCCGCGACATGGTGGCCGAGCTCGGCGAGGCGCTGCCCGAATATTTCGCCGTCTATGGCAGCAATTTCGAGGCCAATATCGGCTCGCGTCTGGAAAACGGTCGCGCCATCACGACCACCTTCCAGCTCGGCAACATGGTGCTGTCGAAAACGCCCGTTCATCTGTCGCGCAATCTCCTCTTGCCGCGCAGCCGCAGTTTCGAAGTGATGAATTTCCAGCGCGGCGCGCTGGAGGCGCTGATCGAGACGCCGCTTGGTTTCATCCGCTTCTATTCCACCCATCTCGACCATCGCAGCCCGGTCGAACGCGCCAGCCAGATCCGGTTTCTGCGCCAGCGCCTGTTGAACTATGGGATCGAGGGCGGCGCGCTGTCGGGGCTCGCCGAGGTCGGCCTGCCTGACCTGCCCTATCCCGAAGCCTTCGTCGTCATGGGCGACTTCAACATGCTGGCCGGATCGCCGGAATATGTCGAACTCGCCGGCCGCCTGGATCACGAATTCGGCATACCCATGACCGCCGACCTTGCCGTCGATACAGCTCTGCGCCTTGCCGCCGCAGGCGCCGATCTCGTCTCCTGGATCGACCCCAAGCGACCTGACGACGCCAGCCGCTACAAGCGCATCGACTATATCTTCACCAGCGCCTCGCTGGCCAAATCGCTGAAGCGCCTGTGGGTCGACCGGCAAGCGGTCGGTTCGGACCACCTGCCGGTCTGGGTCGAGATGGCCTGACCTCGAGCTTAGCCCAAGATTTTGGTCGGGTGCCGAGATGTGTCGAGATTCAGGTCAGGCCGTGCCGAAAACGCTGGTTTTCGAGAACCGGAGCGGAGCGTACTTGAAGTACGTGAGCACCGGAAGCGCAGGAAACCAACGTTTGCAGGCCGGCATCACCTGAATATCGACACATCTAGAAGTGGACCCAGTTTCGCAGGCTGGTCCAGGTCCTGCGATCGAGGCGGTAGCGCTCGACCGGCACCTGGCCGGCGACGATCGAGTTCAGCATGCCTTGGCCGGCATATTGGAAGCCGCATTTGTGGATGACCCGGCGTGAGGCCGGATTGATGACCCGTGTCGAGGCATGCAGCACCTGAATCGCCGTCTTCTGGAAGGCGAGGTCGACGAGCGCATGCGCGGCCTCCGTCGCATAGCCGCGCTTCCAGTAGGGCTCGCCGATCCAGTAGCCGAGCTCCAGCCCGCGATCGGTGGTGTTGAGGCCGGCGCAGCCGACGAAGGTTTCGGTACCGGCCAGCGTTAAGGCATAGGCAATCCCGGCCCGGCGCGATGCCGTCATCGCCAGGAAGGCGCGTGCCTCGGCCTCGCCATAGGGGTGCGGCATGCGGGCCAGCATTTCGGCGACGTGGCGGTTGTCGGCGAGCACCACCAGTTGCTCGATATCGCTTTCGCGTGGCGCCCGCAGGACCAGCCGCTCGGTCACCAGGACCGGGCAATCTATCGCGTAACTTTCACCGTCTGTGTCTTCCGCTTCGGCAACCATGTCAGTCCTCCAGGCACAAGAAAAAGGGGAGATGGAAACCCATCTCCCCTGATCCATTTCCTGGCTTGGCCAGACACCGGTTCCCGAGATGGGTGCCGGTGTTCTCGTACGGAACCGGCTACTCCGCGGCCTTCGTCATCGGGTTCACCGATACGTAGGTTCGGCCATTGGCTTTTTTGTTGAAGGTGACTGCGCCAGCTTCGAGCGCAAACAGCGTGTGATCCGTGCCAATGCCGACATTGGTGCCGGGGTGCCACGTCGTGCCGCGCTGACGAATGATGATGTTGCCCGGAATCACGGCTTCGCCGCCGAACTTCTTCACGCCGAGCCGCTTGGAATGGGAGTCGCGACCATTGCGCGACGAACCGCCAGCTTTCTTGTGTGCCATCTAACTAACTCCGATGCGCCGCAAGGGCGCTTAAAAGGTCTTATGAACGCGTTCGCGTTCCGTTTCAAGTCCGAACCGGCGACGATCGCGCCGGGCCGCTTTACTTCTTCGCCAGTTCCTTGGCCTGCTCGCGCCAGTCCGTGATCTGGTCGGTGCTGAACGGCATATGCTCGTCGATCTTGGCGACATCCTTGTCGGACAGCTTGGCGATCTGGGCGAAGGTCGTGATGCCCTGTTCGTTCAACTGGCCGGCCGCAACCGGGCCGATACCCTTGATCACGGTCAGATCGTCCGGCTCGCCCTTCGGCGCCTTGAACAGCGGCGCGGCAGTTTCGCTTGCCTTGGCCTCGGTTTCCTTCGGCGCAGCCTCTGCCTTGGCTTCGGTCTTCGGCGCGGCTTTAGCCTTCGCCTCGGTCTTTGCAGCAACTTCGGCCTTCGGCTCGGTCTTCGCTTCGGCCTTGGCCGCGGCCTTCTTCGTCGGCTTGGCGCCACCCAGCAGGATCTCAGCGATCCGCACGGTGGTCAAAAGCTGGCGATGGCCGATCTTCCGGCGCGAATTCTGCCGGCGGCGCTTCTTGAAGGCGATGACCGTGCGGTTCTTGCCCTGTTCGACCACTTCGGCGGCGACCAAGGCGCCGTCGACGAACGGCGCGCCGAACGTGACATTCTCGCCCTCGCCATGCGCGAGCACGTGGCCGATCTCGACGATATCGCCGACCTGGCCTTCGACTTTTTCGATCTTCAGGAGATCGTTGGCGGCAACGCGATACTGCTTGCCGCCCGTTTTGATGACTGCGAACATTTTTTGCCTTTCGCTGTTCGGTCGGCCTTGATGAACCGCTTCAGGCGGTTCGGCCGTCTTTTTGTCAGTCTGCGGGTTCAAAAAGCAAGCGGCGCGGAAGAACCCTCCACGCCGATTGCGCGCTGTCCCTAACCGAAGGCTGGGCGCAAGTCAAGGCGAGCGCCAGTATGCGAGCTACGAACACATTCAAGCCCAGCGCCGACAACACAGAGCGGGACGGCAAGCCTGACAAGAAGCCGGATCGCCGGACAGATTGGGCCTTGTAACCTGTTCGCCCAGCCGTTATCTAGTGCGCCGCGTCGGCAACGGCGGACCATGACCGCGGAGAGGTGGCAGAGTGGTCGAATGCACCGCACTCGAAATGCGGCATGGGTGCAAGCCCATCGGGGGTTCGAATCCCTCCCTCTCCGCCATTTGCCGCCGGTCCATTCTGGACAAATAGGTTACGGTTTATACTGGAGACATGGGTGACAACCTCGTGCCGAACGGGTTGTCGATGGTCTGCAATGTCCTCTGTTCCAGGTCTATCCAAGATCATAGTGCATGAAGCTCAAGAGCCAAATGCCGTCGTCGAACTCCGTGATGCCGAGCCTTTTGACCGCCGAGCACGGTGGTGATCTTCTTCCCGTGCAGATGCGGCCGCAGGCGATGATGAACCTGTTCACCTTCGGGACGGGCCTTCCGCTGTCTGCGATTAATGAATCTAATTCATGACGAGATGCTGATTTTGCCACCTAATCGGTCGCCGGCGTCGTCACTATTCTATTTCAGACATTTGCAACACTGCCGCGCACATGCCGGGCAATGAGCATGGCCCGGCAGGCCTGCGACAGTTCAAGACGATCAAAGGAGACAGACATGAAGCAGATCGGAATTGAGAGCACGGCGGAACCGCAGTCCAGTGTCGACTTTGGCCGGCGTGACCTCCTGAAGCTGACCGGCGCCGGCGTCGCCGCGCTCGGTGCGGCGTCGCTCTTCAACATCCCCTTCGCAAAGGCTCAAGATATGTCAAACGGCGCGAACAACTTCTACACCAGCGACCAGGTGACGCTCGAAAAGATTGCCTTCAAAAGCCAATACGAGATGAACGTCGCGGGGAATGTTTTCATTCCCAACAACCTCGACCGCAATGCGCGCCATCCGGCGCTCGTCGTGGGGCATCCGATGGGTGCGGTCAAGGAGCAGAGCGCAAACCTTTATGCCACCAAGATGGCCGAACAGGGCTTCGTCGCGATGTCCATCGACCTGCCGTTCTGGGGCGAGAGCGAGGGCGAGGCCCGCCAGATCGTTTCACCTGATGTCTACGCCGAAGCGTTCAGCGCCGCGGTCGATTTCTTGGGCACGCGGCCATTCGTCGACAGAAACCGCATCGGCGCGATCGGCGTCTGCGGCAGCGGCAGTTTCGTCATCAGCGCGGCCAAGATCGACCCGCGGATGCGTGCCATCGCGACCGTCAGCATGTACGACATGGGGGCCGCCAACCGCAACGCGCTTAACCATTCGCTGAGCGTCGAGCAGCGCAAGGAGAGCATTGCTGCAGCTGCCGAGCAGCGCTGGGTCGAGTTTGAAGGCGGCGAGGTCGAATATACCAGCGGCACGGTGCATGAGCTGACCGCCGACACCCATCCCATCCAGCGGGAGTTCTATGACTTCTACCGCACGCCGCGGGGTGAATTCACGCCCGCAAGTGCAAACCCCAAGATCACCACGCATCCGACGCTGACCAGCAATGTCAAGTTCATGAACTTCTACCCGTTCAACGACATCGAGACGATTTCGCCGCGCCCGATGCTGTTCATCTCGGGCGATCAGGCTCACTCCCGCGAGTTCAGCGAGGATGCTTACAAACGAGCGGCCGAGCCGAAGGAGCTTGTGTGGGTTTCCGGCGCCGGGCACGTCGACCTCTACGATCGCGTGGACCTGATCCCGTTCGACAAGCTGACCAGCTTCTTCAATCAGCACCTCTCCGCGTGAGCGGCGAGATGGAGCCTGCGGCGGAGGGAGCAGGCTCCATCAGCATGGATCGGAGATACGACAGCATGCTGAAATCACTGCTAAGCTCCGCTGTTATCGCGCTAGGAATGGTTGGACCTGCCATGGCTCAAGAGCGAATTCGCATTTCTTCGGATTGGGGCGAGGTCACAGCCGATCTTGCCGATAACGAAGCCGCAAAATCTCTGGCGCAGACACTGCCGCTCACGATCGAAATGTCCGACCATCTCCGCCAGGAAAAGACCGGCAACCTGCCTTCCGCCTTGCCCGAACTGGCGCGGCAGCGCGACTTCTCTATCGGCACGCTTGGACTCTGGAGTTCCGATCATTTCGTGATCTACTATCGGAGCGGTCGCGTCCCGGCACCTGGCATCATTGTGCTCGGGCAGGTCACTGGCGATGTCTCGATCTTTGACCGTCCCGGTCCCGTCACTGTCCGAGTTGAACGCACCGACTGAAACGTGTGCAACCCGCTCGTAGCTGGTTGCCGGAGGGCGAGCCGCGCGAATTGCATAAGCTGCCGCAAAATCAGGTCACCGTATTCGCTTTCGATTTATTCCGTATAATCGAGCTTTGGCTATCAGAAGGATCCATGAGTGCCGCGGCAGAATGTCAACGATCTGCTCGCGTTCCTGGCTGTTGCTCGGGAGCGTAGCTTTACGCGAGCCGCAGCCCGGTTCGGCATATCGCAATCGGCACTAAGCCACACTATCCGTCTACTCGAAGCTCGCCTTGGCGTTCGCTTGCTCACACGCACGACACGCGCGGTGGCCCCCACAGAAGCGGGAGAGAGGCTTTTGGAGCGGATTGGGCCTCACTTTGACCAGATCGAAGTCGAGGTCGATGCCCTGAACGAATTGAGAGAAAAGCCCGCCGGAACCATCCGGCTCTCAGCGCCTGACTATGCAATCAGCAGCATCCTTTGGCCCAAGCTGAAACGCTTTCTCGCGAAATATCCCGACATCAAGGTCGAACTCCTGCTCGACAACGGCCTCGCCGACATCGTGACGGAGCGCTTTGACGCCGGGATCCGCATGGGCGAGCAGCTTGCGAAAGACATGATCTCCGCTCGCATCGGGCCGGATTTCCGATTCGCGGTCGTCGGCGCCAAATCCTACTTTGCCGAGCATCCCGAGCCGGAGAAGCCGCAGGATCTCGTGCAGCACAATTGCATCAACTACCGTTTTCCAACCTCCGGGGCTCTTTATGTGTGGGAGTTCGAGGAGAACGGCCGCGAGATTAAAATTCGCGTCGATGGGCAGCTCGTTTTCAATAACATCTTTCATGTGCTGGACGCTGCGCTGGCCGGCCGCGGCCTCGGCTATGTTCCGGAAGAAATTGCCCTTCCTCACATCGCGAAAGGTCGGCTGGCCCGGGTGCTGGAAGGTTGGTCGCCATATTGGGATGGCTACCATCTCTATTATCCGAGCCGCCGGCAATCCTCACCTGCTTTCGTTGCCCTGGTCGATGCGCTGCGCCATCGAGAGTAACTATCGATGCCGCGGGCTTCGACGTTCTTGCCACTGAAAGCTACGCAACGAGGCGACGACAACCGCCCTTACATCGTGGCTCGCAAGAGGACGTGAACGGCCGAGACTGCAGCGTATCAGTCAGGCTGCTGTATTGCTGCGAGCTTCCAGTCGCCACCGCTTTGGCGCGTGAAGGTCCACAGTTCGGTTGTTTCCGTCGGCCGATCGGCTTCGCCCGCGACGATCTTGCCGCTGGCGCGATCGCGCATCACGTCGTGAGACTCATAGCGCAACGCAGCCGTCGCGTAGTCGCGATCATCTTCCCGCCAGCTCTCCGCAATATCGGCCTCCAACAGGCTGACATTCGAGACATCATTCCTGATGCCCTTTTTGGCATTGTCGGCAAGTTCTTCGGACAGGTACGACACCATCTCGGGGGTCGCCAGCCGGCGCAAGCCAGCATGATCTTCGCGCCCGAATGCTTCCTGAACCTCCGTCAACCGCTGCTGGAATATGTCGAGGTCGGCCTGCGTCATTGTAATTTCATCGGAGGCTTGAGCCGTCCGGCCAAATCCGGACCCGATGCCTGGAATGGGGAAAGACGAGACGTTGTCCGACTCGGGCTGGGCTGCCGCGTTTCGCCCAAAGTTCCCCATGCTCCGCGGAACGCCGGCCATGGCCGGCGCTTGGTTGCGTGCCGATTGCGACCGAAAAAAGCGGATAGCCAGCATGATCGCGCCGCCGATCAGGAGCGCTTGAAGCAGCAGGCCCAACATGCCAGCCAAGCCGCCGAACCCTTGGCCCAAAAGAAGTCCGATCAGACCGCCGAGCAACAGGCCCCGCATCATCGAACCGCCGAGGCCGCTGAAGATCCCTGGTCGTTGGGATGCCGGGGTCTGGCGGGCCGCATTGTTCGTTGCGGGCGTCATCGAGCGCTCGACCGGCGCGGCCGGCTGTGGCGCCGTCCTGGTCGGCGGGACCGACTGGAAAGTGCGCGTGCCGCGGCTGCCAAAGCTGCCGCCACGGCGCGCCTCAGCGTAATCGGTCGCGACCATGGAAAATGCCAGGAACAGTCCTGCAAACAAAACTGCAAACCGGCTCGAACGCGAAATCATCATAGCAGACCCTTAAGCGACACTCTTCCCGCTCATATGGGGTGCGCCGATCGAAATATCAGCGGCCCGCGCCTTTCGCGTTCAGCCATCGAGGAGAATTCCAGGACCGCCTCGACCTCAGACACGCGTGAAGTGGGCAACCCAGCCGATGAACATGGCCGGGCAATGCCAAGATGAAGGGGGTGGACGCGACCGCCGCGGCAATGGCGCCAAAGCCGAGGAAGATAAGGGATGGCTTCCAGCCCGATGCTGCGGGGGCGATGTTGGTCATGATCCTTGCTCCGAATGGGTTGGGGACAGAAGCGGCCGGAGCACCGTGGCTCTGCCGCTCCCGTGAGCCTCTCAAGCATTGACGCGCGGGTGAAGCAGATCGTCCAAGCCGATGTTCCGGTACATCTCACGACGCATGCGGTCAACGACGCCATTGACGATCTCGGCGCCGTCCTGCGACGGATCGACATGGACACGGAATGGGCGCTTGCCGAACGGCGCGTCCACCACACGGACGATCTCGCGAGCCACCTCGGCGGGATCGGCATCGGCAGGTTCAAGGCCGGCCAGCCCTTTGAGCGCTTGCTCGGCAACGCCCGCATAGGGACCGGCCTCATATTCCGCCACGCGCGCTTCGTCCAGCGGCTTGCCCGAATGGGCAAAGTGGTTGGTGCCCTTGGTAAAGGCACCGGGAACCATGATGGTGGTCTCGATGCCCCAGCGGGCGAGTTCGGTTGAATACGACACAGCGAGCGCATCCATTGCGGCCTTGGCTGCGAAATAGGGCGCGAGAAACGGCGGCGTGCCACCGCGTGTCGAAGACGACCCTACCCAGACCAGGAGGCCCTTGCCCTGGCCGCGCATATGCGGCAGCGCGGAGCGGTTCACGCGCTGTGCGCCAAGCACGTTGACGTCATATTGCTGGATGAATTGATCCGGGGTGAAGGCCTCGGCAGGGCCGAACACCATATGCCCGGCATTGTGAACGATGACGTCGAGCCGGCCAGCGTCCTTCAGAACATGAGCGATACCGCTCTCGGCGGAAGCGTCGGACTGGACATCCAGTTCGACGGTACGAAGGTCGAGGCCATGCCCCTTCGACCAGGCGGCGACTTCGGCGACGCGAGGCGCATTGCGGCCTTCGGTTTCGCGCATGGAGGCATAGACGGTGTGGCCAGCTTCGGCCAGCGCGCGGGCGGTCATGAGGCCGAAGCCTGACGAGGCGCCGGTGACCAGGATGATTTGCTTGGACATGGTAATGATCCTTCGAAATGTTTGAACGCTGGATGGATGGGTTCTGGTATGCTGGTCCGGCCGGGGATCAGATGATCCCGCCGTTGGCGCGCAGCGTCTGGCCGTTGATCCAGGAGCCGTCTGGCCCGACGAGGAAGGCGACGGCGTCGGCGATGTCCTCGGGCTGGCCGAGACGCTCCAGCGGTGCCAGCTTCGCAAGGCGCTCGATCACCTCCTGCGGCTTGCCGTCAAGGAAGAGCTTGGTAGCCGTCGGTCCCGGGGCTATGGCGTTGACAGTGATGTTCCGGCCGCGCAGTTCCTTGGCAAGAATGGGGGTCATCGCCTCGACCGCGGCTTTGGTGCTGGCATAGACGCCATAGGTCGGCTGAAGCAGCCCCACAACGCTGGACGAGAAGTTCACGATCCGGCCGCCATCGCGAAGACGCTTGGCCGCCTCACGCAGGGTGTTGAACGTGCCCTTCAGGTTGATCGCGATCTGGCGATCGAACAGCGTATCGTCGCTGTCGGCGATCGTCGCGAGCATCATGATGCCGGCATTGTTGATCAGCACATCGATGCCGCCAAAGGCGGTCTCGGCAGAGTCGAACATGCGGCGTACGGCCTGCGCATCGGAGATGTCGGCCTGCGCGGCGACGGCTCGCCCGCCGACTGCCTCGATCTTGGCAACCACCGCCTCGGCCGAAGCGGTGTTGCCGGCATAGTTCACCACAACAGTGAAACCGCCTTTGCCGAGGCGTTCGGCAACAGCTGCGCCGATACCGCCCGAAGCGCCCGTCACGATAGCGACCTTCTGTGTCTGATTGGTCATTGTCTGTCTCCTTCATCGTCGGCGCCGTCATGGCTCCCGATGAAGGCAGAATGCATCTTCCGCCTGATAGGATAATCATGCATAATTCGGTATCACTATCCGACAGGTCGTATAATGGATCGTTTCGACGCCATGCGCGTCTTCACCCGCATCGTCGAGCGCAGGAGCTTTACCAAAGCCGCCGATGACCTCGGTCTGCCGCGGTCATCCGTGACAGACGCCGTGCAGGGACTGGAGGAGCGGCTTGGTGTCCGGCTGCTGCAGCGGACCACCCGTCAGGTCAACCCGACACTGGATGGCGAGGCCTATTACCAACGATGCGTCAGCCTGATCGCCGATATGGAGGATGCCGAGGGCGCCTTCGTCGGCGCCAAACCGTCAGGCCTCGTCCGTGTCGACGTGCACGGCACGCAAGCGCGGCACTTCCTTTTGCCCGGCCTGCCACGCTTTCGCGAAATGTACCCCGGCATCCGCCTACATTTCAGCGAAGCGCACCAGCCCGTCGATCTGATCCGGGAGGGGTTCGATTGTATTTTGAGAGCGGGCGAGCTAGCCGACAGTTCGCTGATCAAGCGACGACTGGCGACGCTGGAGCGCGGCACCTTTGCCAGCCCGGACTACCTCCGGCGGCTTGGCACCCCGGAGACGCCAGAGGGCCTCGACGGCCACGAAATGATCGGGCTGCTCGCTCCCGACACCGCCGAGGTTATTCCTTTGGCATTCCAGATCAAAGGGAAAGTGCATCGCATCAAGCTGCCTGCCATGATGACGGTGACCGGCCCAGAGACGAACGTCGCCGCCGCGTGCCTCGGCATTGGGCTGATCCAGGTGCCGCGCTATCGTGTCGTCTCGGAGCTGGCGAGCGGTTCCCTTGTCGAAGTCCTGTCCGACTTTCCGCCGACACCGCTGCCGGTTCACGCGCTTTATTCGCATAAGCACCAACTGTCGCCGCGTTTGCGGGTGTTCATCGACTGGGTGGCGCAGCAATTCCGCGACAGGACCGCGCTGGAAGAATGATGCCTTTCCCCACGCCGAGAATGAATGTGGTCTGGATATGATGACCGAGCCCCTGGGCCTGCTTGATGGGGCAGCCATTAGCAGCATTCCAAGGGCCGCCTCGACTCCAGACACGGCAGCCGACTGTGATCCTTCTGCTACCTCGTGCGTTGTCGCCTGAGGCACACCGAGGAGACGAACGGTGTTTGCAGGTTTCAGAGCCACCAGCTTGCAACGGGGCGACACGACCATTTTCGCCAGGGTCGGCGGAACCGGCCCGCCGCTGCTGCTGCTTCATGGTTTTCCCGAAACGCATCTGATGTGGAGGGATATCGCCACAGCAATGGCGCCCCGCTTTACGGTGGTCGCCGCCGATCTTCGAGGCTATGGGCAAAGCGGGTGCCCGGTCTCCTCTGCCGATCATAGCCCATACGCCAAGCGCGCCATGGCCGGCGACATGGTTAAAGTCATGAAACAGCTCGGATTTAAGCAGTTCATGGTTGCTGGACATGATCGTGGCGGGCGGGTCGCCTATCGCCTGGCGCTCGATCACCCCGATGAAAAGATCGCGGTCCTCGACGTTATCCCCACCGCCGCCGCGTGGGATAGGGCGGACGCCAGACTGGCTCTCGCCTTCTGGCCCTGGAGCCTTCTTGCCCAACCGGAGCCTCTGCCGGAGCGACTGATAGGCGCCGCGCCCGATGCCGTCGTCGACAATGCGATTGTGCAGTGGGGGTCGCCGGCAGAAATGTTCTCTGCGGAGGTCAGGGACGCCTATGTCGAGGCGCTTCGCGATCCCGTTCATATTCATGCGATTTGCGAAGAGTATCGGGCCGCTGCCACGATCGATCGTGAGCATGACGCGGCGGACCAGGCAAATGGTCGTCGCATTGAGTGCCCGCTACTGGCACTGTGGAGTAGCGAAGGCGGCCTTGAGACCTGGTATGCAAGGGAAGGTGGACCGCTGGCTATTTGGAGAAAATGGGCTGACAGCGTTGAAGGAGGCCCTGTTCCGGGCGGGCACTTCTTTCCCGAAGAGCACCCTCACCAGACCGGAGCGGCTCTTTCGAAGTTCTTCGAGGATAAGGGGGAATGACGCGTCGAACAGAGTATTGTAGAGGTCACATGCTTCCGTTACGCAAAACCTCGGGAACGCTCCGCGGCCCGAGATCGAGAACCCTCTGATATTCGCCCGGTCGGCGTCAAACCTGCTTGATAAAAAATGAAGGCGATCACTGCAGCCACGCCCCTGATTTGCAGCTTCGTATTTATCGGAGGTTGCGCATCGCCCTTCCACGCATCCTTTGATGCCGCGAAATACGACAAGATGAGCTGCGTCGAACTCAACGTGGCCATGGGCGAAGTCGCCAAGGAGATGTCGGCGACAGCGATCACGCGGGGCAAAGTCGCGAAAAGCAATATTCCGGACTGGCTATGGGGTGCCCGGCGCGTCGCCTCTGCCGTCACTGCCCGCCAGAGCGCAAAAATCGAGCAGCTGCGGCAGCAGGAGGCTGCGATCGCGGCGGTGAGACGAAGCAAGTGCTGATTGCGCCGCCGCAGTGGTCTAGAGCAATTCCAGGAAAAGTGTGAACGGTTTTCCGTCCGGAATTGCGCAAAAACAAAGAGATAGAGCGGTTCGGCGTTTCCGTGAAACGATGAACCGCTCCAAGTGGCTACCCGTCGGCACGATCGCCTTGATGCAACCTTCAGACCGATACCCCGGACTGGTGCGCAGCGATTGCGCCGAGGAAGATCTGACCGAATTCCCTGAGCTTCGCGGCGCCGACGCCGTTGACTGCGGCGAAGGCGTCGAGGTCGCGCGGGCAGCGTTCGGCCATATCGATCAGTGTACGATCGGAGAAGATCACGAAGGCCGGCACCTGGCGCTCCCGGGCGAGGCGCAGCCGAACCGCCTTGAGCGTGGCCAAGAGCGCGGTATCCAGGTCTTCCGTGCCCGCGGCAGCAGCGGGACGCGTCTTACCACGCGACGCACGGCTCCGCACCTCTACGCGATACCGGAACGAGACGTCGCCACGGGCCAGCTCACGACCTTTTTCAGCGATGGCGAGGCCGCCATGGCCGCCTGAGTCCAACGTCAGAAATCCTCCCGCGACGAGTTGGCGGACCAAGGACAGCCAGACATCCTTCTTGTGCGCCACACCGGTCCCGAAGCTGGCAAGCCTGTGGTGGTTCCTGGCCAGGACCTTCTCGGTTTCATGGCCGAGCAGAACGTCGACGATATGGGCAGCGCCAAAGCGCTCGCCGGTCTGCGCGATGGCCGCGAAGACGATCCGCGCCTCCGCCTCGCCATCCGCATGCGGCGTCTGGTCAAGGCAGTTGTCGCAATTGCCGCAAGGCATTGCTGTTTCGCCGAAGTAGCCAAGCAGGATCTGGCGACGGCACTGGGCCGTTTCGCAATAACCGATCAGCGTGTCGAGCCGGCCATGCGCGCGTCTTTTATGCTCCGCCGGCGCGTCCTCGTCGTCGATGAAAAGCCGCCGCATGCGGATATCGCCGAGACCGAAGAGCATATGTGCCTCGGCAGCCCGCCCGTCGCGGCCCGCACGGCCGATTTCCTGATAATAGGCTTCGAGGCTGCCCGGCAGATCGGTATGAAAGACATAGGCGACGTCAGGCTTGTCGATCCCCATACCGAAGGCGATGGTCGCCACCATCACGACGCCGGACAAGGTCATGAAAGCGTTTTGATTGGCCTCTCGCGCTTCCTTGCTCATGCCGGCATGATAGGCCAAAGCGCGCACGCCGTTCTTCTCGAGGAACGCCGCCGTCTCTTCCGTCTTCTTGCGAGACAGGCAATAGACGATGCCGCTGCGGCCGGCATGGCGCTGCACGAAGCTCAGCAATTGGCGCTTGCTGTCTTGCTTGGCCTCGATGCCAAGCTTGATGTTCGGCCGGTTGAAACCGAGCACCAGGGTTTCGACTTTCCCGGCAAACAGCTGTGCCGCGATATCGGTGCGCGTCGTTTCGTCCGCTGTCGCCGTCAGCGCAATGATCGGCACATCAGGGAAAATGTCGCGCAGCCGCGACAGCTCTTCGTATTCGCGCCGGAAGGCCGGGCCCCATTGGGAGATGCAATGCGCCTCGTCGACAGCGATCAGCCGGATGTCGAGCCTGGCCAGCGCCTCGAGCATCCGCTCGGTCATCAGCCGCTCCGGCGCCAGATAGAGCAGGCGTGTCTGGCCCGAGGCGACGCGGCGCCATGCCGCGACATTGGCCTCGCGGTCGAGCGAGGAATTGATCGTATCTGCCGCCACGCCGGCAAGGCGCAATGCGGCGACCTGGTCCTGCATCAGCGCCACCAGCGGCGAAACGACGATGGTAAGCCCGCCCAGGACCAGCGCCGGGACTTGGTAGCAGAGCGATTTGCCAGCGCCGGTCGGCATGACAGCCAGCACATGACGCCCCGCCAGCAGCGCCTCCGTCACAACGTCCTGGCCAGGACGAAAATCATCGAAGCCGAACACGTCCTTCAGGACGCGCCGCTTGGGATCCTCCGCCGGGACGCTCGCCGCCGCTACCTGCATCAGGGAATTTCTATGATCGGCGCCGCCCAAAAAGGTAGCGTGGGAACGGCCACTTTTGATGTGACCTGCCACAGCTCCCCCGCGAATCTGCAGAGTGCCTGCCTTGACCGCAGATTCGAATGCTCGATCACCCCTCAAGTCCCGTCTCCGTCGGCGCCGTAGAATATCCCCCTCATTGGCGGATATGGGATCGTGATTCCAGCCTCTATTCACTTTGGCTGTGAATATCGCGTCGGCTCTGGCCGGGTTAATCCTATCTTCATCATAATCCGGCAGGTTCAGGTTCTGCGGTGATGTTTTGAGTACCGCGGCGCCACAAGCGCCCAGGCAACACGCCCGCGTCTCTCCGGAGGCGCGGGCTTTTCGTTTGCGAAGATAGCTGCCGCTGCGTAGTGACCTGCGCTCGTTCTCGTAACGTCAGTCGATAAAATCGGCGCGGTGCGGTGTAAAGCTGTCGACCAGGCGCCCGGCCTCGAGCGCCTTGACGCCATGGACCAAATTGGAAGGGACAATGAAGCTGCTTCCCGTTTCCAGGATCTCGGTCCTGCCGTCGATGGTGACCTCGAAGCGGCCTTCGGCGACATAGCTCGCCTGGACATGCGGGTGCGAATGCAACGCACCGACACCGCCCTTGTCGAAGCCGAATTCGACCATCATCAGTTCGTCCGTGTGCAGCAGAACGCGCCTGCGGTTGCCATCCGGGGTCGGTGTCCATGCGCCCTCGCCGGCGCGCGAAAAGGTCTTCGTTCCGGTCATCGCCAAAATCCTCATCATGGCCTCATCGCGCCAGCCAGCCGCCGTCCACCGGCACCACTGCGCCATGCATGTAATTGGACGCCGGCGCCAGCAGGAAGACGGCCGCGTCGCCGATGTCTTCCGGCCCGCCCCAACGCCCGGCTGGAATGCGCGCCAGAATGGCGGCGCTGCGGTCTGGATCGGCACGCAGCGCCTCGGTGTTGTTGGTCTCGATATAGCCTGGCGCAATACTGTTGACGTTGATGCCTTTCGACGCCCATTCGCAGGCGAGCAACCGGGTGATGCCGAGCAAGCCGTGTTTCGAGGCGGTATAGGAGGCGACGCGGATGCCGCCCTGGAAGCTCAGCACCGAGGCGATGTTGACGACCTTGCCGCGCCGTCCGGGATCGGCAAGCACGCGCTTGGCGAAGCTCTGGCTGAGAAAAAAGACCGTCTTCAGATTGACGTCCAAGACGTCGTCCCAATCGGCTTGCGTCAGATCGACGGCGTCGGCGCGCCGGATGATGCCGGCATTGTTGACCAGCCCGTCGAGCGGCCCGGTTTCGTCCCAGATGCGATCGAGTACCGCCTGGGCAGCGGCATGGTCGGCAAGATCGCAGCGCACCGCCTCGAAGCGTCCGCCCGCCGCCGCGAGCTTTTCCGCCGTCTCGTCCATCGCCGAACGGCCGACGCCGACCACCGCACCACCGGCACGCGCGATCGACAGGGCGATGCCTTGGCCGATGCCGGTGTTGGCGCCGGTGACGAGGATGCGCTTGCCGGCGAGGCTAAAAGCGGAGAGGTCGCTCACCGCAGCGCTTCCATCGCTACCGGATCGACATCGGTATAGTCGACATTGTCGCCGGCCATCGCCCAGATGAAGGCATAGTTGGAGGTGCCGGCGCCCGAATGGATCGACCATCCCGGCGACAGCACCGCTTCTTCATTGCGCATGACGAGATGACGTGTTTCGTCCGGTTCGCCCATGAAATGGAACACGCGCGCCGCCTCCGGCAGGTCGAAATAGAGGTAGGCTTCCATACGCCGGTCATGCACATGGCACGGCATGGTGTTCCAGACCGAGCCAGGGGCAAGCTGGGTCATGCCGACGACGAGCTGGCAGGTCTTGACGCCTTCGGCATGGATGAACTGGAAAATCGAGCGCTCGTTGGAGGTCGCCTGGCTGCCGAGATCGAGCCGCTTGGCATCGCCGATGCGGATCAGCTGGCTGGGATGGCTCTGATGCGCCGGCGCGCTGAGCAGATAGAACTTGGCCGGCTCGGCTGGATTGACAGAGGCGAACGACACCTCATTGGCGCCCATGCCGAGATACAGCATGTCGCGCGGCTGCAGCTCGTAGGACTGGCCGCCGGCTTTCACGACGCCGGCGCCGCCGATATTGACGGCGATCATTTCGCGGCGATCGAGAAAGTTCTTTGTTCCGGTCGGCTTTATCGCCTGCAACGGCAGCGCTGTCCCGGCAGGCATGGCGCCGCCGACGATCATGCGGTCGTAATGGGTATAGGTCAGGCTGATGCGGCCGAGCTGGAACAGCCCTTCGATCAGGAAATTGTGACGGAGCTCGTCCGTCCCCATCGCCGCGGCGGTAACAGGGTCGATGGCGAAGCGCGAGGTGAAGTCCGTGTGATTATCAGTGTGATTCATTGCTGTCCCATTGGGCTGCCTCATTGGTCATTCGGTTGCCGCGGCCTTGACCGACTCGGCATAAAAACTCTGACGTGCGTGCAAGCGCTCACGATAGCGTTGCTGGCTCGCGGTGAGATGCGCGCGCATGGCTTCGCGCGCGGACTCGGCATCGCCTGATATAATGGCGTTGAGGATCACCAGATGCTCGCCTTGCAGCCCACGCTGGTAGAGGTCGGATTGGGCAAGTTCGGTGGACCACGGCGATGTCACGTCGCAAGGAATGGCCCGCCGGCCGAGCACGTCGAGCATCTCGACATAGAACGGGTTGTTGGTGGCGCTGGCGATCGCGCGGTGGAAGGCAAGGTCGGCTGGACCCGTCGGCTCGCTGTTCAAGAGCAGCCGTTCGAACTCGAAGAAGGCCTCCTGGATCGCTGCTTCCTGGGCGGCATTGCGACGGATGGCGGCGAGCCCGGCGGATTCGATCTCGATCGCCAGGCGCACCTCGAGCACGTTGAGCGCGATCGAATCCTTGCTGCCCATGTCCGCGGCCAGCGCGCCGAACATCGTCGAGATATGCTCGTTGACGAAGACCCCGGCGCCCTGGCGTGGCTCGACCAGACCGTCGGCGGCAAGCTTGGCCAGCGCTTCGCGGATGACGGTGCGGCTGACCCCGAAGGTTTCGGTCAGCTGACCCTCGGTCGGCAGCTTTTGGCCTGGCTGGATCTCGCCCGCCTGCAACTGCTTGCGGATCGCCGCAACCACGGTCTCCGACAGCTTGGGCTTCCGTTCGACCTTCAGGCTGATCGCCGTGTCCGATGCCATTGCCAACCCCCTATTTGAAGACGCTCGGCAACCATAGCGAGATGGCCGGGATGTACGTGACGAGCCCCAGCACCACGAGGCCGGCCCCATAGAACGGCCAGATCGAGCGCATCGCTTCCCAGACGGATATCTTGCCCACTGCGCACGCCACGAACTGCACCGCGCCCACCGGCGGCGTGTTCAGCCCGATGCCGAAATTGAGGATCATGATGACGCCGAAATGCACCGGATCGACGCCGTAGGCCTGCGCCACGGGCAGGAAGATCGGCGTGCAGATGATGATCGTCGGCCCCATGTCCATGAAGGTGCCGAGGAACAGCATCAAGAGGTTGAGTATGAGAAGCACGACCAGCGGATCCTCCGAGATCGCGTTCATGGAAGCTATGAGCGCTGCCGGCACTTTCAGGAAAGCCATCAGCCACGAGAACGCCGCCGCCATGCCGATGATGAGCAGCACCATGGCCGTGGTGCGCACCGCACCATGGGTGGCATGAACGAACCCTTCCCAAGTCATCTGCCGGTACACGAAGACAGTAACGAGCAACGCATAGATGACGGCGATGCAGGAACTCTCGGTGGCCGTGAAGATGCCCGATCGTACGCCGCCGAAGATGATCGCGATCAGCAGCAGGCCGGGTACCGCGACAGCCAAGAGATGCGCGACGGCGGTGAAGCCCGGGAACGGCTCGGTCGGATAGCCGCGGGAGCGCGCCACGAAATAGGCGGTGATCATCAGTGCCAGGGCCAACAGCAGGCCCGGAACGACGCCAGCCGTGAACAGGTCGGCGATGGAGATCTTTCCGCCTGCCGAAATCGAGTAGATGATCATGTTGTGCGACGGCGGCAGGAGCAGCGCGATCAGCGCCGCCATCGAGGTGATGTTGACCGCGTAATCCGCGCCATATCCACGCGCCTTCATCTGCGGGATCATCAAGCCGCCTACAGCCGCTGCCTCCGCCACCGCGGAGCCCGAAATGCCGCCGAACAGTGTGGCGGTCGCGATGTTGACCTGCCCGAGGCCACCGCGCAGATGGCCGACGAGTGAGCCGGCGAAGGCAACGATCTTGCTGGCGATGCCGCCGCGCACCATCAAGTCGCCGGCGTAGATGAAAAACGGAATGGCCAGCAGCGAAAAGACGCTCATGCCGGAATTCAGGCGCTGAAACACGATGAGCGGCGGCAGGCCCATGTAGAGGACGGTGGCGAAGCTTGCGACGCCGAGGCAGAAAGCAATCGGCGTGCCGATAAGCATCAGAAGGGTGAAGACGCCGAAGAGTATCCAGAGTTCCATGGCGTCAGACCTTCACGTTCGCTGTGTCGAGTTCGGCTGCGACTTCCGCAGGCGGCAGTTCATCGAGCGCATCGTCGATCGGCGCACCGGAAAGGCGAAGCACGATGCGCTCCAGCGTGAAGAGCACGATGAGCACCCCTCCCGCGACAAGCGGGACGTAGTCCCAGCCCCCCGATATGCCGAGCGACGGCAAGGTGGCGCCCCAGGTCAATGCGACCAGCTGGCTGCCATACCAGATCATGCCGATCCCGAAGGCGAGCGCGACGAGGTCCGAGATCATCCTCAGCCAACGCTTGCCGCCTTTCGGCAGGACGTAGAGCAGGACGTCGAAGCCGAGGTGATAGTTCTCGCGCACCCCGACGGCGGCGCCGAGGAAAATAAACCAGCTCATCAGCATCACCGAGCCCTGCTCGGTCCAGCTCGGCGACCGGTTCAGAACATAGCGGCCGAATACCTGCCAGGCGACGAAGGCGGTCATCAGCACCAGCCCGGCGCCGGCGATCCACAGCGCCGCGGTGCTGACGTGCGACATCACGCGCGCGATGCCGGACAGGGGCGGTCTCTGTTCTGAGCTGGAGGTCACCGGTTCTCTCCGCAAGAGGATGGCGGCGCGGAATGCCCCGCGCCGCCGCTTGATCACTGCACGGTCTTGATGGCCTCGACCATCGCCTTCAGCTTGTCGTCCTTGACGTGCTTTTCGTAGACCGGGCCCATCGCGTCGATGAAGGGCTGCTTGTCCGGCGTCGTGATCTGCGAGCCGGCCGCCTCGACCTTGGCGCGCGATTCCTTGACCTTGGCGGCCCACAGCTCACGCTGCTTGGCGACGCTTTCCTTGGCGGCCGCCTTGAAGATCGCCTGGTTTTCCGGCGTCAGCTTGTCCCAGCTCGACTTCGCCATGACGAAGGCTTCCGGCACCATCGTGTGCTCGTCGAGCGAATAGAACTTGGCGACTTCCGCATGCTTGGCGGTGTCGTAGCTCGGAAAATTGTTCTCCGCGCCGTCGATGACCCCGGTCTCGATCGCCGAATACACTTCGCCATACGGCATCGGCGTCGCGTTGGCGCCGAGTGCAGCCACCATGTCGACGAAGATGTCGGACTGGATGACGCGGAACTTCATGCCGGCCAGATCGGCTACAGTGTTGATCGGCTTCTTCGAATTGTAGAAGGAGCGCGCGCCGCCGTCATAAAAGGCGAGCAGCACCAGCCCGACCTGTTCGAACGCCGCCGCGATCTGGTCGCCGACCGGCCCGTCCATGACCTTGTGCATATGGTCTTCCGAGCGGAAGATGTAGGGCAGCGAGGGCACGGTGGTTTCCGGGATGAGTCCGTTGAACGGCGCCATCGAGACGCGGTTGAGGTCGATCACGCCGGAGCGCACCTGCTCGATCGTGTCCTTTTCCTCGCCGAGCTGCGCGGAATGATAGACATCGACCGAATAGCGGCCCGCCGTGCGCTCTTTGATGAGCTCGCCGAAATATTTGACCGCCTCGACCGTGGGATAGCCGTCCGGGTGCGTGTCGGACGAGCGCAGAACCGTCTGGGCGCTTGCCGTTCCGGCCGTCAGTGCGGCAGCCAGTAGCGTAGCTCCCGCCAGTCTAGAAAAATGCAGCATTGGTTTCCTCCCGTTGAGCGATGGCGGCAAGCGCCGTTAGAGCCGGTACGCCTTTTTTGCGAGCGTATAGGCAAGTTCCTGCGCCAGCTCGTGCGCCTCGTCTTCGCGGAGCCGGTGCTCGGCGACGAGACGCGCAAGAAAGGCGCAATCGACCCGACGCGCCACGTCGTGGCGAGCCGGGATGGATGGAAAGGCGCGGGTGTCGTCGTTGAAGCCGACGGTGTTGTAGAAGCCGGCCGTCTCGGTGGTCATCTCGCGAAACCGGCGCATGCCCTCCGGGCTGTCGTGGAACCACCAAGCCGGCCCGAGCTTCAGCGCCGGGTAGACGCCGGCGAGCGGCGCCAGTTCGCGCGCATAGCTGGTCTCGTCGAGCGTGAAGAGGATAATGGTGAGGTCGCGCTCCAGCCCGACGCAGTCGAGCAGCGGCTTCAGCGCCGTTACATAGTCGGTTCGGGTCGGGATATCGAAACCCTTGTCCCTGCCGAACCTCCGGAAGACGGCAGGCGAATGATTGCGCCAGGAGCCGGGATGGATTTGCAGGACGAGCCCATCGTCGCGGCTCATCTTGGCCATTTCGGTCAGCATCTGGGCGCGAAACAGTTTTCGCTCACGCTCGTCGTCCGAGCCCCGGCGGATGCGGTTGAACAGCTCCTGCGCGGCGGCATCCGACAGATTGGCGGTCTCCGCTGTCGGATGGCCGTGATCCGACGCGGTCGCGCCAAAACTTTTGAAGAAGGCCCTTCTCTGGCGATGCGCATCGAGATAGCCGGCCCAGGTGCCGGTGTCGCAGCCGGTGATGTCGCCGAGCCGATCGAGATTGGCCGAAAAGCCTTCGAAGTCGGGATCGACGACTGCATCCGGCCGGTAGGCGGTGACGACGCGGCCCTCCCAGCCGCTGTCGCGGATCTTCTGGTGCCATCTGAGATCGTCGAGCGCGCCTTCGGTCGTCGCGATGACCTCGATGTTGAAGCGCTCGAACAGCGCTCGCGGGCGAAAATTCTCCCACTGCAGCAAGGTCGAGATCGTGTCGTAATGGCGGTCGGCGGTTGCGGCCGTCAGCGGCTCTTCGATGCCGAACAGATGGGCAAGCACATGGTCGAACCACAGGCGCGTCGGCGTGCCGCGGAACAGATAATAGTGCTCGGCGAAGCGCCGCCAGATCGTCCTGCCGTCGGTCTCCACCGGTGAGCCGTCGAGCGTCGGCACACCAAGCTCCTCGAGCCGGACGCCCTGGCTGAACAGCATGCGGAAGATATAATGGTCCGGCACGATCAACAATTGCGCCGGATCGGGAAACGCTGCATTGAGCGCATACCAGCGCGGATCGGTGTGACCATGCGGGCTGACGATCGGCAGGTCCTTCACCCCGGCATAAAGCTCGCGGGCAACCGAACGCGGACGCGCCTCCGAGGGAAACAGCAAATCCGGATCGGTCAATGCGGCCACGTCGTTCCTCCCAACCCGGCCATCGGTAGGATCGGAAAGAAATAATGTCAACATACAAAAAATAGATTGTTGTATGATGACTTTTACGCAACGTCAGCCCATTGTGCGGGAAAGAAACGGATGTTACGCCGCATGCCGGCCACGCCCGGCACCAGCTCGATCAGACCCATCGCCCGATGACAGACAGACGCCTTTCCAACACTACGCGGCAGGCATTGCCGGCCTCGGTCGCGGTCCCCGGATACGACCGCAACCGTGTCCTACCCGGCATCGTCCATTTCGGCGTCGGCGCATTCCACCGCGCCCATCAGGCAGCCTATGTCGACGATTGCCTGGCGGCTGGAGAGATGGATTGGGGCATTGTCGGCGTCTCGCTGCGCAGCACCGGCACACGCGACGCGCTGGCGCCGCAGGACGGGCTCTACACGTTGGCGCTCAGGAGCAGCGACAGCGAAAGCCTGCGCGTCGTAGGCTCGATCGTGTCGATGCTGGTGGCCCCGGAAGATCCGGGTGCGGTGCTGGCCGCGCTGACTGACCCGCTCACCTCCATCGTCACGCTGACGATCACCGAAAAGGCCTATCTCAGGGCGGCGGGTGGCGGACTGGACACAGCCCATCCCGACATTGTCCACGATCTGGCCAACCCGCGCACGCCGCGAACGGCGCATGGTTTTCTCGTCGAATCGCTTGCGCGCCGCCGCACCGCCGGTATCCAGCCATTCACCGTGCTGTGCTGCGACAATCTCCCGGCCAATGGCGCCACGCTGCACCGGCTGCTGGTCGAATTCGCCGCGTTGCGCGGTACCGATCTCGCCCGTCATATCGCCGACGAGGTGGCGTTTCCGTCGAGCATGGTGGATCGCATCGTGCCGGCGACCACCGATGCCGACCGGGCACGGATATCAGGCCAGCTCGGCGTCGAGGACGCTTGGCCTGTGATGACCGAGCCGTTCTGCCAATGGGTGGTCGAAGACGATTTCCCGGCGGGCAGGCCGGCCTGGGAAAAGATCGGCGTCACCATGGTCGGTGATGTCGGGCCGTTCGAGGACATGAAGCTGCGCCTGCTCAACGGCTCGCATTCGGCCATCGCCTATCTCGGCCTGCTCAGCGGCTATGAGACGGTCGACCGCGCCTTTGCCGATCCGGCGATCCGGCAATTCGTCGACGGATTGTGGGCCGAAGCCATCACAACGCTGCCGAAAGACGCCGGGCTCGACACGGCCGACTACACGGCACAGCTTGCCAGGCGCTATTCGAACACCGCGCTCGCCCATCGGACGGCGCAGATCGCCAATGATGGCAGCCAGAAATTGCCGCAGCGCATCGTTGCCGCGGCCATGGAGCGGATGAGTGCCGGTGCGCCGCCCGCGCATCTGATGCTGGTGGTAGCAGCCTGGATCGCCGCTTGCGAGGCGCGCGGCGAAGCCTTGCCGGAAAGCCATTTCACCGACCCGCTCGACTTGGCCCTGGCTGCGCTCGACACTCGGCATCTGTCGGCTGGCAAAACGGTGGCGGCGGTGTTCGACCTGGCCGGCTTCGCCAAGGACGGTGCTGAGCGCCTGACGCTGATCGACCTCGCGGCCGCCCATCTCGAACGCTTGCGCCAGGGCGGCGTGGCTGCCGCTTTCACGGCGCTGGGCATACAGGGTGCGAAAACATGACGCAGAACCGCGCGCCGTCGTGCGTGCGGTGGAAGCGGTGACGACTTGAAGCTATTTGCCTGTCAGACCGTCCAAGGTGTGCCGTGACGAGTAGTCGACACCTCTGGAGTTCCAAAACAGGCGAACGCCCCTGCCGACCAGATTCTCATCCGGAATAGTGCCCATATCAAAACGGCTATCGGCGGAACTGTCGCGATTGTCGCCAAGCATGAAGTAGCGGCCGGCCGGAACGACAACAGGCTGGGTGTTGTCGCCTGTCGATCCGTCGATCACGTCGAGGACCGAGTAGGAGACGCCGTTCTGCAATGTTTCACGCTGCACTTTGGCCGACCGGATCTCATCGGAGGAGTAAGAGCCGGTCTCTTCAAGCTTCACCGCCTGGTCGTTGATGTGAAGGACGCCGTCGATCATCTGGATCTTGTCGCCAGGAAGGCCGACAATGCGCTTGATGTAGTCGGTACTGGGATCAGACGGCCGCCTGAAGACTGCGATATCGCCTAGCGCCGGCGCCGTGTCGAACGTCCGCCCTTCGATCGGCAGCAAGCCAAAGGGGACGCTGTAGCGGCTGTAGCCGTAAGCAAATTTGGACGCGAACAGATAATCGCCGACCTCAAGAGTTGGCACCATGCTGCTGGCCGGTATTGAGAATGGCTGAAACAGGAACGACCGGATCGCAAACGCAGCCAGAGACGACGCCAGAAAGGCCAGCACCAGAACCGAAAGTCCATGCGCGTACCACTTGTCCGGCTTGAATCGAGGCGCAAAGGGAACAACGAGCACCACCGAAAATATCGCTATGCCGATACTTGAAAGATTGGCCAATCCGGAAACATCGATGCCCGGCAAAACCGGGAACCCGATGTAGCAAAGGGCAATGCTTGCGGCACTGATCGCGACCAGACTTACGACCGCCAGCTTGCCGCTTCCGATCCAAAGAAATCCGCCGAACGGGCCGCCAAAGGCCGACACCAGGGCCGCCGACCATCTGGATCTCGACCTTGTGTCTTCAGTCACCGGCTACCGCCCCCAAGGCAAGCAAAGTCGGACTGTCCCTCAAACAAAAAAGCGAGGCAAGCCTCGCTTTGCAATTGCCGGACTGATCTTCGCTTCAAGCAGGCAGGATGGCGCCTTCCAGTGTGGTGAGCTGGCTAAGAAACTGCTCGGCCTTGCTGCGCGTCTGGTCGTCCTTGGCGTCGGCGACGTCTTCCCTGGCCTCCTGGATACGGCGGGTCAG